>PMJR01000100.1 GCA_003158475.1 Ignavibacteriota bacterium
TCCCACCCCGTCGTCCGCGATCGTCACATACGTCGCCCCCTCTTCCCTGGAGAAGCGCGTCTGGATCCGGATTGTCAGCGAATGTTTCCCGCCGTGGTCAATGCTGTTCTGGATCAGCGGTTCAAGGATCTCCCAGACGATGAATTCATTGACATGCACCGGAGGGAGCGACTCTTCGAGCTCCAGCCGGAATTCGAACATCTCGTTCTTGCTCGAGATCCGCAGGAAGACATTCTTGACGATGAAACCGATCACCGAGTTGATGTCCGCGTTGAATATCGGATTCACGATCGTGTTGATATCCTGATCGTACCACTTCATGTCATAGATGATCCGCGAGATGAAGTTCGCGTAGGTCAGGACCCGCGCTTTGAGCTCATCCAGGTTCTGGGGATTCATCCTCCGGGCGTCTTCCTTGATGAATCCGATGATCTTTTCGGCCTTGTGGTGCGTGTGGTAGATTCGTCGCGTGAAGAGCGACTCCTTCTCCAGCCGAATCTGGTTCGCCAGGTACTCCTGGTGTTCGGCAAACAGCTTCCGCTGCATGTCGTCCCGCTCCCGGACCGCCAGGGAGGAGACGGCAAACATCGCGATCAGTCCCACGAGGATGAGCGCCGAGAAGACTATCGAAAGCTCGTCCGCGTTGGCCCGGACTTCGTTGGTGAGGAACGAAAAATCGGGCGTGATACGCATATAGAGCGCGCCGATATACTCCCCCTCGGGAACGAAGGGGACGACGACATTGAAGGTCTTGTCGCTGGTCAGAGCACTGATGATCTTTTCGTGTTCCTTGAGATCATTCTGTACCGAGAGAAAGTACCTGACCGCCTGCGAGGCGCCCGATGTCGTGTCATCGGTGTAAGGCCTGAGCGTCCCTTTGAAGTAGGCGTACATCGCCTGACCGTTGCTTATGACATAGATGCGCTGGTCCTTCAGCAGGATGAGGCGGATGTCCTCGATGCTCCGCTGGATGAGCTGCTGCTTGATGAAGACGTTCAGGGAGTACACCATCGCGTTGTCGGTGCTGTCGTACTCGGCCTCCACGGGAGACTGATTCTGGAAGAGAAGTTCGAGGCTTGCGGAGGTCACAATCGCGATCCGCTCTGCGTAGTATTTCTGAAACCAGTTCTGCGTCCCCTGAAGGAATCCGCCGAGCAACGACTTCTGCAGCAATGCAAGGATGATCTGGAACGAGATCAGGACCGCGAAGAGAACGATGATGTGTCTGATCTCGAAGCGATACTTCGAGAGCTTTCTCCTCAGGCGTTCAGGGATCAGGTCCCGGTACGAATCCACAGCCTCACCTCGCAACCGCTAGTGACTGGTCGGCATTGATGTCGCGGGTCGCCGCTTCGACCGCCTCCGCGACGGTGATCTTGTTCCTTAGAGCGAGGGAGAAATAGTGAGACATGATCTTCGAATAGTTGGTGTAGTCTTTCACCGCCGGCCGGTGGACTCCCGTTTTCAAGAGCTCGCGGATGCCGGCGATTTCCGGATACTTCCTGAGACTCGTGGAGTCGTCGTAAAATGATTTCACGACCGGGTAATATCGCGCTTCACTGAACAAGACTTCCTGAGAGTCGTCGCGCAGAAGGAATTTCACAAAGTCCACCACCGCTTCCTTCTTCTTGCTGAATTGCGACATCATGAGGTCCCATCCGCCGAACAACGATACGGGGCTCCCCCCGGGGATATACGGCAAGGGGGCCTTCCTCAGATGTCGCTGTTTTTCCCTGTCGTACGGCTGGTCATTGAAGTCCTTGTCATATGTCGTCCAACCTCTGATAAAGAGCCCGTCGTTCTTGATAAAGTACTCATAGCTCGGGGCCTCAGTAAACGAGGTGACCACCTGGGGGGACGCCCGGTCCTTGTTGAGCAGGTCCACTATCTGTTGAAGGGCCCGCCTTCCCTCCGGGGTGTCGAAGTTGAACCCGAAAGTGGAAAAATAATCAGGCTTCAGGCTGAGAAGATTCTCTATGTAGTTACAGATGAACCCCTCATAGTCGGCGGCGGGAAAGACGTAAAACGGCCCCTGATACCCGAGCGTCAGCCTCAATTTAACAAAGTCAGGCCACGTTATGTTGCTCTGGAGATGCCGGATCGCCTCATCACCCCCGGGGAGTGACTTCAACAGGTCCTCCCTGTAATAGAGGGTCGACTGTACCATGTCCAGGGGAACAGCGACGAGCTCACTGTCACCCTGACAGGAATAGAGGGCGTCCGGGATTATCCGCTCAAGTTCCCGCGCGGTGAAGTATTTCCCAAGCGGTTCGCACCATCGTGCGAAACGTTTGACCCAGACGATGTCGACCGCGATCAGATCGATGCCATCCTCCGCGCCACGAAGCGATCGTGCGAGGATCTCCTTCCGTTCGTTCGTGCTGAAGTCGAGGTTCGGGAAGTCTACGGGGATCACCCTGATTCTCCCGGCATGCAGCCTGTTGTACCTCTCGATGAGTGTCCGGTGGGCATCGGTGATGCGGTCTGCAAAGTAGATCTCCGTCACACCCGGAGCGGGCTGGCGCACGAACAGTGAGTAGAGCCCCAGATAGACCAATCCCAGAACCACGAGAATGAGGATGCCGGAACTCCACTTCAATTGCCTGATGGTGCGCATTGCGAGACTATCCGTGCTGGGAGGGACAGGGTGGACGGAGGCACATTCACACACAAAAGGAACGGAACTACGTGTCCAGAATCAAGCCGGCAGAGTGTGCCGCCGGGGATGCCGGAGGACACCCCGCATCAGCGGTCCCGGATCCCATCGCCATGCGACAGCGTTCTGGGGTCGTTGTACAGATCCCGGATTTGACCCGGGGTATTGTGAGAGTTCACAAAATCCCCCCAGATCATGAACCATGTCCAGAGGGGCTGCATCGTCAACACCACCGGCGCCGGCACCTCGCCCACCTCACCCAACGCAATCACTTTCCCCCGGCCCAGTTCGAGTAGTTCATCGTGATGGCTTTGCTTGAAGTCACTGTGATACACATCTGCAGCCAGGACGTCCACGGAATCGATTCCGGGGAAGTACTCCTCGTACGCATAGGCCTCATCGTTGAAGAGGCGGCGAGGCGCATTGGCATCCCAGACCCAGATCAGGTTGTCCAGGTGATGGACANNCCGCCACAACACGGGCACACCCAGAACCTTCAGGTCGTTCAGATACGACGCCACCGTATCCACCTGTCTGATCCAGCGGGCATTCAATGCGGTCCCCGGGGTTAGTAATTCCTCCCACTGCGTATCGGTCAGCTTTCCCTGAATGCTTTCTTTCCATCCGAACGGCGGATCGTCGAGCGGCCTCCCGGCGTGCCACATCAGCGTGATGATAGAGCCTTCCATGTACTTTTCATACGCCGCACGCACAATCTCTTCGCCATTTCCTTTTCTATAGTAGCTGATGAAGTCGCAACCCCAGNNCCGCCGGCAGCTTTCCGGTGAGCTCCTTCACCCGGTTGGGGAACAGGTCTTTCCTGTTGGCGCTGTTGTGCTGGCCGGCTATGATGTTCTTGCCGGTGATGGAATACAGGTAGTCCAGCAGCTTCCTTGCCCCGGGCGTGGCGTTCCTGTTGACAGGATCGAAGCGCATCCGGCGGTGAAACATATTCCGGAGCCTCAGTATGCAGTTGATCATTGCCCGGGAGGTGTGGTAGTCGGCCTTCCATATCGACCCCTTGGGGCCGTTCTGATTCCTCGGTGCCCTGTCAAGGCCCCCCCAGTACCACCCACCATGATCCTCGTCGATGACGTATTTCATGCAGTAGGCCCACTGGTCGGTGAACTTCCCGTAGTAGTTCAGTGTGTCCCGGGGGAAAAGCATCGACATCATGAGAAACGAATTCAGTGCTTCGGCCTGTGACCACCATTCCTTCGTGTCCCGCATGATCGCAACCCGCCCCCCCGTGAGGGACGGATCTCCGCCGTCGAAGATTCCCCCGTGTTCCTCGTCCCAGCCGTGCCGGAGCGCGAAATCGACTTTCTTCTTCGCAATCNNAATCCTGAGCGTCGTCGTGTCGTCCCTGATGCCCAGACCCTGCGACGCCTCCAGCATCAGGTACGCGGTTTCGACATCGTGGCCGAACGAAATATGATCGATGTCAAAGTGAGCGGCCCTTTGCGGAGCGTCGGAATCCCGGTACGAGACAGGCGTCCAGTCGCGCCGGAAGAACAGATTCATGTATCCCTTATCGTTCGTGATGACATCCCGGACGAGGTGGAGCATCGATGCGAGACGCTCCTTTAGCACGGAATCAGGCCAGACGTCGTACAGCGCCGTGTAGGCTTCCATCAGATGGATCATCGAATTCTGGTCCTTGGGGGGAACGCTGCCTGACCCCTCCGGGAACGCCACCCCCTCTCTCGACAGGAACTGGAAATAGCCGCGATACAGCGTATCGTAACTGTGCTTCTCGAGCCAGCGATAGGTCGCCAGCGCCAGCGACAGTGCACCGGTATCACCGGAAGCCTTGTAGTACGCCGCCAGCCCGTATATCGCGAACGCATTCCCGTACGCCGTCTTGTTGTCCCTTCCGTTTTCCGNNTCCCACATCCTCTCCCGGAGGAACCTGAGGCCGTGCGCGGCGACAGGAAGGAGGCGCCTGTAGGAGCGATTAAACATCGCGGCATTCGCAATCGACCAGATGTGGCGCGCCTGTGAAACGATCATCTTTTCCTGGCGCCCCTCGAGCTCCCATTTGTAGTTTATATCACTGTAGTAGCCTCCGTCGACGGTATCGACGCAGAGAGGATACCAGCGCGCAAGCTCGACGTCGAGTGTGCGCCCGAGCTGCACCGCTATCGAGTCGCTCCCGGTTTCTCCGCCCGCCGGCGCCACCGCCGTTTTCGCTCCGGGCATCGCACAGCAGGGAAGGACCAACAACAGGGCATACACACAATGCATACCGGTCCGTTTCATAGTCAACACGCCTCGTTTCGATTTACGTTATCGGTTCAACACATTGTCCGCCGCCATTGCGAGCAGCATGAAATCCATTGCTCCCCCGCCCATGACGTACTCCGTCTGCTGCCAGAAATATGGCCAGGTTTTCAGCTCCGGCAGGTCCGGGCGGATCAGGGCGGTGCCGCTCCCCACGCCGCCCGGGATGTACGACCACTCGTCCCTGTTCGCACCATAGGCCACCGTGAGCGATTTCACCCCGACGCCGGAAGCAAATGACGCCGTATTGTCGCCGGGATGACAGCCGAGAACGAAGTTCAGGGCGTTGAACGCATACCCGGTATTCATGAGTCGGGGAAAGCCGAGGGAGAGGAAGAGCTGTTGCACCCCGAACTCCTGGATCTCCCACCCGGCGCCCCAGATGTGCGGCACATACGGAACGCCGTAAGGATTCTTCTTCTCCAGCTCCCGGACTCTTTTGAAGTATTCCGTCACCCCCAGTTCGATCCTGGCGGTGAATGCCGCGTCGCCGAGTTTTGCGGCAACCCGGCCGATGAACTCGCTGTAGTGTTCGACCGCCGTACCGATCAGGTCGGCATTCCGCAGGAGTACCGTTGCATACTCTTTCTTCGAAGTCGACAGATACAATTCACCTGCGGCCCGTACCCTGTACTTCTCTGGAAGCGACAGATTGCGGCGGTACAGCTCTTCCGCGATCCTCAGGGATTTCGCGGAGAGCCCGGGGTTCACCGCCGCGATCGCCCTGCTCGCCGCGGCCAGAGTCTGTGCGACATAGAGTGCTCTCCCGGGGTTCACCTCGGTAAACAGCCATCGGTCATCATTCGGAAGCGGACGGTGAAGGATCGGGTCCGTCCCGTGTTCGTCGTATGCGATATTGTCCGTCATCGTGGCCGCGTCGCCGAGATGCACGTACTCGCGAAGCGTGGGACAGATCATGCCCCTGTACAGCACCCCGAGCGATTCATACCCCCCGACGATGCTCAAGAGTCCATGTTCGACCTGTTGAAGGATATCCGCCTTACCGTCCGGGCGGTGCATCTCGACCACACGTGACTCCTGATCGACCGATGTGGCGTCGTAGTCGTTTCCGAAGAACTCGTAGGCAAGCGCGAGCCTGTAGACTGTTGCTGCCTGGGACTCCACCCGGAGATCATAATCTCCCGCGTCGTGCCAGCCGCCGATATTCACTCCGGGGATGTGTTCCCCCGGCGCGAACGACGTCAGCGTCGACCCACCCTGCTCGTACCCGTCGAAATGATTGTGGTGCACCGGGGCCATCAGGGCGTCGTCCATGTGACAGAGGCCATGCCATACCTTGTACCTGTCGTTGATCCTCATGTGGCACATTTGGACCGGCAGGAAATACTCAAGTGTGGGCTGCCAGACATGTCTGGCAAAGACGTCACGGGCTATCTCGAACTCATTCGACTCGATGTCCCCGTATTTGACCTTGTATATCCCCTCCTGCGTCACGTCAGTGAAGTCGAACCGGACATAGGTGTTCCGCAGGAACTTCCCCCAGGGTTGCGGGTGAGTTTCACGTTTCACAACAGCCTGGGAATCCTGATCGACCCGGATCAGCTCGACGGGCTCGAATGCGGCCGTCGATTTGTCCAATTCTATGACGGCGACCTTGTCCTGTTTCGGGTGGTACCCCACCTGCGACACCTGCACGACGGGGGCCGCCTTCCAGCCGCTCTTCACACACGGTGTTATCAGCCATTCCACCGCATGAGCGACCGCTCCTGCCGGAATCGTCGAGCGAACAACAAACCAGCCGTTGTTGTACTGGCCTCTCCCGTCGATAAGCTGGAGATCCTCCCTTTTGCTGAGGATCGTAAGTTCTTTCTCTTCCTTCCCCGGCGCGACGATCAGGTTCCTGCCCGAAGCCAGAGGCGTGATCCGGACATCGCCGCTCGTGTCGGCCAGGAACGGGCCGTTTGCCTGCCGGGGAAATATGCCCGCCCGGCCATCCATGAAAAAGTGTTCACCGAAGAGCTGCCCCGGAAAAAGCTCAAGATTGAAGCCCACCCTGTTTGCCCACTGCTCCGGCAATGCCCGTTCCAGGTTCACAACGATTCTTATTCCTTCCCCTTCCGGCTCCACGGCAATCGAATACCTGAACCTGAGATCGGGGTAGATGATCGGGTTGAACCCCTTTCTGTCCTTGCTCGAATCCGGGTACCAGAGGGAGACGGTGATCGTTCCGCGCTCCCGGTCGACCGTCCTTTGCCCGACTTTCGGAACGGGGGACCACTGTCCGGGTGCAGGTTCGAGACGGACATCGCCGTTCGCTGCCACCCGCCGGCCGCACTGGACGATCGTCACGCCCCCCTGATGGCCCTCCGGGTAGAAGTCATCAAACACCATGACATTCACCCCCGGCCTTTCAAAATAGCCCGAGTCATTCAGATGCAGGTCGGCGGCCGGCAGCCCGGTCTGGCCGCGTGAATAAGAGTGAACGAACAGGAGAAATACGATGGGGAGAAGGGAAACCGTGCGCATCAATGACCTCGTGACGGTAAGAGGAGTCCGAACTTCAGGGGAGAAAGCCGCGCCTGCGTGCCTCCTCCAGAATGCTTTCAGTTGCCGTAGCTCCAATCCTGCTCACACCGAGCCGGCGCACACGCAATACATCATCCAGCGTCCGTACCCCGCCCGCAGCCTTTATCGCGACGTGTGCGGGACAATGCCTCCGCATCAACCGGAGATGGTGGTCCGTCGCTCCTTTATACGCGTACATCCCGTCCGGTTGTTTCACAAACCCGTAGCCGGTGGAGGTCTTAACAAATGCCACGTTCCATTCAGCACACAGCTCGCAGAGCCTGACGATGTGCGCGTCTTCCAGATAGTCGTTTTCAAAGATCACCTTGAGCAGGGCATGATGACCGGTGACGACACCATTCACCGCCCCGATCTCGGCGGAGACCTCGTCCCAGTCGCCCCCCAAAACCCTGCCGACATTCACGACCATGTCGATTTCGCCGGCGCCCCCGAGCACAGCTTCTTCGGCTTCTTTTATCTTTATCGCCGTCGTGCTGTTGCCGTGCGGGAAGGCGATCACCGCACAGATCCCCACCCCGGAGCCGTCAAGCACGCTCCGGGCGAGCGGAATCGCATAGGGTTTCACGCATGCCGTTGCGACGGCATAGTGTTTCGCGAGCGTGCATCCCGCCACGATCTCTTCATCCGTCATCGTCGGATGGAGCAGAGAATGGTCGATCATCTTCGCCAGTGCAATCAGACCGGGTGAGTCGTCCATCTGTCACTCGGGTCCGTGAGGCTTGGCCTGCATGGCCCCCTTGAAGAACTCGCCGGATTCGGTCAGCGTGTATGTATCCCAAGAGTTGATCATCGACGGGGTCCACTCCGGGTCGAACACCCACGCTACCCAGCTTATCCCCCTCCCTTCCAGATAGCTCACAATCGCCGTGCCGTACGCTGCATTATCGGCTATCCCTCCCTTGCCCGTTGTAAAACCTATTTCGGTCGCGATAAGGGGAAATCGTTCGGCCGCAAATCCGAAATCCTCTTCCCATTTCGGCTCCCACGGTTGTGTCCGCTTGTGCGGATAGGGATGCGTCACGTAGGCGATTCTCTCCGCCTCCACCGGGTTGATCCGGAGCGGCGTGAGATCGTAGGCCCAATCGAATCCGGCGACCAGAGGGATCTTTTCCCCGTCGAATGCGCGAATGACGCTGATCAGATCCTCGTTCAACCCCTTCCATTCATCCCAGGACATCCGGCCGAGCTGATTGAAGTAGAGCGTCGGTTCATTGAAGAGCTCGTAGAATGCAACGGTGTTGTGTCCCTTGAAGTGTCTGGCGATGGTTCGCCAGAATGCAAATGTTTCAGCCATCGAGGTATTGTACATCGGATCCTGAAAGAGCCCGCTCTTAAGATTGCCGATCGAATGCCAGTCAATAATGACGTACATCCCCAGTTCCGTGCACCATCCCACGGCGGAATCGAGCAATGCGAGGTAGTGCTCGGGTGTCCGGTCACGCCACGCGACCGGATGGACCGGAATGCGCACAAGGCGGGCTCCCGTTTCCTTCACCCGCGAGAAGTGTTTCTTGCTCCAGTGCCCCTGGCTCTCAATCTTGTCGGGATCCGAGATGGAGAGTCCTCTGAAGAGGACGGTATTCCCGTCCGGATCGACAAACCTGTTCCCCCGGACGGAGATCAAAGGGAGTTTTCGGGACAGGGGGCTGGTGAGGGGTTCGCCCGGATGTCTTTCGTCCCACCACGTATGAATCTTCTTCTGGCGTGTTTTTCCTGCTATTGCTGCGTCGTGATCCTGGGCCAGGACGTCATGGCACAGGCATACGAGCGCCACACACATTGCGGCTTTAAGAACCGGCATTCTCACAGCGGACCTCGATGAAAGATAGTGGGGTGTGGAAAAGAATGAACAAGAGAAGACTTGACTCAAATTAGAGTACACAGACAGTGCCAGATTTGCCGACTCCAGGAATCGCAAAATTCGTGGAAAATCAACGATTGTCGAGGAATTTCCTCACTGCGAAATTACCGTTGTGATTGTGTTTTATCAATATGATAATGTGCCCGGGGCGGATCTTTGAAATCCATCGAAGAAGATCTATATTATTTCTTCCTCCCGTGCGAACCTCCCGAACAACTGAAACAGGAGAACTCCGTATGACATTCACACTCGTCAGCTACAAGGCGGTCACCCTGATCGTCCAGGTACTCCCGCTTGTGCTTATGTGTGCCGCCGGGACTGCGTACGCGGCGCCGGGCACGTTCGAGGGGCAGAATGACATCGGCCGGATCACGCGCCCCGGTTCCGTACACCATGACCCGACACGCGATACATACCGCATTACGGGGAGCGGAGAGAACATGTGGGGGAATGAGGACGCCTTCTTCTATCTCTGGCGTAGAGTCCAGGGAGACCTGGCCCTGACAACGACAATCGCCTGGGAAGGAAAAGGCAAACAGGCGCACCGGAAGGCCGGATGGATGATCCGCTCGGGCCTGGACAAAGACGCACCCTACATCGACGCCGTCATCCACGGGGACGGATTGATTTCCATGCAGTACCGCCGGACCAAAGGTGCGGCCACCACTGAGGTTCAGTCGCCGGTGAAAGCACCTGCAACGCTCCTGCTCGAGCGGGACGGCGATCAGGTGACGCTTTCGATCACGGGGGGGGACGGCCAGATCCATCCCGTGGGGACGGTGACGCTCGAACTCCGAGGAGAGCTCTATGCGGGGCTGGCAGTCTGTTCCCATGATTCCACGACATCGGAGACAGCGGTTTTTTCCAACACGGTGTTCAAACAGAAAGACCGCGTTCCCGAAGACCAACGGTTGCTCGAGAGCACACTCGAGATCATGGACATCCGTTCCGGCGTCCGGAGTATCGTCCGTCGGGCCACGGAACACTTTGAGGCCCCGAACTGGAGCCGTGACGGCAAGACTCTGATTTACAACAAGGACGGGAAACTGAACGCACTTCCCGCAGGCGGCGGCACGCCGATCGTCATCAACACCGGGTTCGCCGACAGATGCAACAACGATCATGGGCTTTCCCCTGACGGGAAGGAACTTGCCATCAGCCACCACGGCAAAGACGGGAAATCGATGATCTATATCATTCCGCGCCAGGGAGGGGAACCGCGGCAGATTACCCCGCTGGGTCCGTCATACTGGCACGGCTGGTCGCCGGACGGCAAGACGCTCGCATACTGTGCGGAACGGAACGGCGAATTCGACGTTTACACAATCCCTGTCTCGGGCGGCCAGGAGCAACGGCTGACAACCACCCCCGGGCTCGACGATGGACCGGATTATTCCCCCGACGGGGCATACATTTACTTCAACTCCGTCCGGACCGGGCAGATGAAGATCTGGCGGATGAACGCCGACGGGTCGGGGCAGACGCAGGTGACGCCCGATGACACCTACGGGGATTGGTTTGCGCATCCCTCCCCTGACGGAAAACTCATCGTCTTCGTATCGTACGACAAGTCCGTGGAAGGCCATCCGGCGAACAAGGATGTCGTCCTGCGGATCATGCCCACGGCCGGGGGTGAGCCGAAAATCCTGGCGAACCTCTTCGGGGGGCAGGGGACCATGAATGTCCCCTCCTGGTCCCCCGACGGCACAATGATCGCATTTGTCAGCTACAGGCTTCTCGCGCCGTAACACACAAGGGGAGGATCTCAATCACGCGACGGGGGATATCTCTGAAAGGACGGTCATGTGAAGGTTCTCTTTATCGGCGGGACGGGAAATATCAGTACATCGGTCAGCAGGTTGTGTATCGAACGGGGCATGGAGCTTTTCCTCCTCAACCGCGGAACGAGGAAGATGGATCTACCGGGGGCGACGGTCCTGCGGGGCGATATGACGAAGCCCGACACGCTCACGGGGATCCTCGCGGGTCACCGCTGGGACGTAGTTGTCAACTGGATCGCGTTCACGGAGAGAGATATCGAAAGGGATATCGCTCTCTTCCGGGGCAAAACGGAGCACTACGTCTTCATCAGCTCCGCCTCCGCGTATCAGAAACCCCCGTCCCACCCGGTCATAACGGAATCGACCCCCCTCCGCAACCCGTACTGGGAGTATTCACGCAACAAGATTGCCTGCGAAGAAAGGCTCCGCCGCGCCTATCGCGACGAGGGTTTTCCGATGACCATTGTTCGTCCTTCTCTGACATACGATACGGTGATCCCGGTCGTCATCGGGGGATGGACCGAATACACAATCATCGACAGGATGAAGAAAGGGAAGAAGATCATCATTCACGGGGACGGCACGTCGCTCTGGACCGTGACGCATGCGGAGGATTTCGCCCGGGGGTTCGTCGGCCTCCTCGGCCATCAGCAAGCCACCGGCCATGCGTTTCACATAACATCCGATGAAATTCTCACATGGGACCAGATTTACCAGGCGGTTGCCGACGCTGCGGGATGTGACCTGAAACCCGTTCACATTGCTTCCGATTTCCTCGTGCAGTGTGACGCTTCACTGAGAGGGACCCTCCTCGGAGACAAGGCAATGAGCGTGATATTCGACAACAGCAAGATCAAGCGATTCGTCCCCGGTTTCGTCGCGACCATTCCGTTCCACGACGGGATACAACGAACACTGGCATGGTTTCACGAGGACCCCGCACGCCAGGTTGTCAACAGGGAGACTGATGCCCTGTTGGACCGGTTGATAGGGGCGTATGAGAAGAACGCTCTTCAGGGATGAGGACTGCATTCATCGTCATCGTTCCGCCACGCCGACCGGACTCATGACAACGTCACCTGAACTGCCACGTGCGTGATACCGGCAGCGGGCCTGGGGATCAGGTTCCCCTCGACCGCACGTCCGTCCACGGTCATCTGCACAGAGTTTCCCTTCCCTTTCCGGCTTACCAGAATGTCATAGCGGACTCCCTGAAAGACCCGGCTCGCGGTAAACCCCTTCCACGAGGACGGGACGACGGGGGCCACCACGAGTCCTTCATACGCGGGGCGGATTCCGAGGATGGATTGCGTGATCGCAAAGTAATTCCATGCCGCGGTCCCGGTGAGCCAGGAGTTTTTCGCCTCACCGTGCGTCGGCGCATCCCGCCCGGCGATCATCTGCGCGTAGACATACGGCTCGCAGCGGTGAATGCTGCCGATACTTTCACGGGCCGAAGGGTTGATCCGGAGATAGTAATCGAACGCCCGATCACCGTTCCCCAGCATTGTTTCGGCTATCATGACCCAGGGATTGTTGTGACAGAAGATGCCGGCGTTCTCCTTGTACCCCGGAGGATAGGACGAGATTTCCCCGAGGTTCAGGTAATACTTCGAATATGCGGGCTGCTGAAGCATGATCCCGTGCGGCGTCGCAAGAAGCTTCCGGACCGAGTCCAGCGCCTTCCCGGCTTTCCCGTCGGCGAGACCGAGGCCTGCCATGACACAGAACCCCTGCGGCTCGATGAAGATTTTTCCCTCAGTGCACTCCCGGGAACCCACCTTGCTTCCGGAATCGTCATACGCGCGCAGGAACCACTCCCCGTCCCAGCCCTGCGTGAGGACAGTCCCTTCCATCCGGTCAGCAGCCTCCAGATACGATTTGACCTCGGAGGCCAGCCCCTTCCTCTTCGCAATCTCCGCCAGCTCGCGGGCGGCCAGGACGAACAGACCGGCGATGAAGACGGACTCTGCGACCTTCCCATCCTTGTTTGTGGTGGTTTGGAATGACTCTCCGGGCGTATCGGAGAAACAGTTCAGGTTGAGACAGTCATTCCAATCAGCCCGCCCGATGAGAGGGAGCTTGTGCGGCCCCAGCCTTTCGAGCGTGTATTTCAGGCTCCGCTGCATGTGTTCGAACAGGGGAGTTTCGCTCCCGGTCTTGTTGTCATACGGTACAGGCACATCCAGTATGGACCAATCCCCTGTCTCTTTGAGGTATGCGGCCACCCCGACGATCAACCAGAGCGGATCGTCATTGAAGTTGCTGCCGACATCGTTGTTCCCCCTCTTCGTCAGCGGCTGGTACTGGTGATATGCCCCGCCGCTTTCAAGCTGCGTGGCGGCAAGGTCCAGCACGCGCTCGCGGGCGCGGCCCGGGACCATATGCACGAAGCCGAGCAAGTCCTGTGTCGAATCGCGGAATCCGAGCCCCCGGCCGATCCCGGATTCATAGAACGACGCTGAGCGCGACATGTTAAATGTGGCCATACACTGATAGGCGTTCCAGATGTTCACCATCCGGTTGGCGTGCGGGTCGGGGGTCCTGGCCTGATACAGGCCGAGAAGCCGGTCCCAGTACTGGCGGAGTGACTCGAACGCGGCGTCCACCGTCGCGGGCTTGAGGTACCTGGCAATCGTGGGTTTCACTGTCCGCTTGTTGATCGTCTGCGAGCCGGGAGGATAGAACTTTTCGTCGACCGGGTTCTCGTGATATCCGAGGACGAATATCACACGGCGGGTCTCGCCGCCTTTCAGGTTCAGCCTGACATGGTGCGAGCCTATGGGGGCCCACCCGTGCGCCACAGAATTGAATGATCGTCCGCGTTCGACCGCGGCCGGCCTGTCCCAGCCTCTGTACGCGCCAAGAAAAACATCGCGCTGCGTGTCATACCCTGCCAGCTTTTCGGAACATGCAAAGTAGGCGAAATGGTTCCGGCGTTCCCTGTATTCCGTCTTGTGGTATATCACCCCCCGGTCGATCTCAACCTGACCTGTGGAGAAATTCCTCTGGAAGTTCGTCGAGTCATCCTGTGCATCCCACAGGCAGAACTCAACGGATGAAAACACGGAGAGCCGCCGTGGTTTCGTCCCTTCGTTGGTGACGGTGAGCTGCCAGATCTCGAGATTTTCGCCGAGAGGAACGAAATACAGCGTCTCCGCCCTTATCCGGTCGTATGTCGAGCCGATGATGCTGTATCCCATCCCGTGGCGGCACGAGTACTTTTCCATCTTGTGCTGCGTTGGCTGCCAGGAGGGGGACCAGAACCTTCCGGAATCGTTGTCCCGCATGTAGATGTACCGCCCGCCGAAATCGAACGGAGCATTGTTGTATCGATACCGCGTCAGGCGACGCAGACGCGCATCGCGATAGAATGAGTACCCCCCCGCCGTGTTCGAGATAATCCCAAAATACCCCTCACAGCCGAGATAGTTGATCCAGGGGAGGGGCGTATCCGGCCTGGTGATGCAATATTCACGCTTTTTGTCGTCAAAGAAGCCGTATTTCATATTCTCTCCCTCTGTGACCAGCCCGCGGTCCGTGTGTCTATGTGAAGTTGGTTTTTCCCCCGTTCAGGCATTGGCGACCTGTCGTGGGCGTGTGATTGTGGTGTTGGTGTCCGATGTTCAGTTCGCGTCCTATAGTTTTATTTCCAGCCTCGTGCCGTTGTATTTTGTCGTTCTGTCGGGTTTCGGGCAAATCTCGATCCCCGAACCGTGGCCATCTCTTACCAGGACAATATTGAGCGTTCGGGTTTTCAACATCCCGGGGAACTTTCCACGCCGATCCGCAATGGTCAATTTCTTGTGAAGATCATTCCAGACAAACGTGATAGTTGCGCAGGTACCCTTTTCGTAATTGTAATTATCGTTCTCGTCCTCATAGAGCGTGAATTGTCCATCGGCGCCCGGGTAGATCCTCAGTTCAATCGGATCGGCCGGTTTTTCGGTCGAATACTGGAGGAACGGCCCCATCGGGATAATGGAACCCGCTTTTATCAACAGAGGAATTTTGTCAATCGGGGCGTCGGTGGTTATTGTGGTGTCCCCGGCAAATGTCCTTCCCGTCCAGAAATCGTGCCAGACAGTAGTCGCGGGAAGGTAGACCTGTCTCACTTTTTCTTTGTCCTGTTGCAGCCGTTCTGCGGCAAAGATCCCGGGCGTTTTCCAGAAGAGACGCATTTTCGCGGCCCCCGTGGATCTGTTCTCTGTTTCAAGTACAAAGTCATACTCTTTACCTTTTTCCAGGTCCACAGGCACCGTATACTGCTCAACGCTTGAATACACCATCCGCAGGGTATCGCCGTTTACGATGATGCGTTTCGGATCGTACCCTATCAGATGGAACTGGTGTTTGCCGGATTCTTTTGGAACAAGTTTTCCCTGCCACGTTGCCGCATACGTAGAATCGGTGAGGTATTCCGGGCGGCCGGTGTACCAGGTAAAATCAATGTCCGGGTCGATCTGTTCCCTGGCCGGAGATGTTCGCGCCGGGTCTTTGTAATACTTCGCGAGCAGGCCGGGCGCACCGTCCGGTGTCTTGAAGTACTCCGGTCCGATGAGAACGGTCGATTCCGGCGGCCGATGGTACATGTACTCCGTCACCGGGCACACCATCATCGCAGGACCGAACATAAACTGATCGTTGATCGAGTGCGTCCTCCTGTCAGCGGCGAAATCCATCGGAAGTCCCCGCATGATTGTGTAATCTCCCCTGGTCACCATCCACGCCAGTGAATAGATGTACGGCATCAGGCGATAGCGAAGACTATCGACCTTGAGGATGGGTTTCGAGAATTCACCCATTTCCCATATCTCCCGTGGAATCTCCGAACCGTGCGAGCGGAAAATCGGGCAGAAGGCGCCGAATTGAAACATGCGTGTGTACAGTTCCTGGTAGGCGGGATCTTTCCCTCCTTTAATGAATACGCCCCCATAGGAACCCAGGACGAACGCCCCGATATCAAAAGTCCAATAAGGGATTCCGGACATACAGTGGTTCACTCCGGCTGCAATCTGTTTGCGGTATATGTCCCAGCTTGCACCGATGTCACCCGACCACGTCGTTGCCGCGTTGCGCTGCTGACCCGCGAACGTCGATCGGGTGAGGATGTAGGCGCGCCGACCGGAACTCACATTTCTCCAGTCCTTGTAGAGTGCATCAGTCATTGCCAGCGAGTAAGAATTGAGATACCGTGCCCATGAGCCAAGGTGGTTGCGCCCCATTTTTTTCAGCTCGTACTCGCTCGATTCCTCCGTATTCGCGTTGATCACATCGGGTTCGGTGGAATCGATCCACCACCCGTCCAGTCCTTTCGAGTAGAGCCCTTTCTTCAGATACCGCCAATAGAGTCTATTTGCCGCAGGATTGTACGCATCGTAGTACTTGAACCCGCCCCATCCAACGGGCTCATACAGAAATCCCTTCTTCGCCATATCGGCATAGATGGGCGTCGCCGGACCAAGCGCAGGCCAAATGGAGATGATGATGTGGAAATTCATCCTGTGAAGCTCGTCGCACATCTCTTTGGGCCGCGGGAAGAGTGTCTTGTCGAAGAACATCCCGCTCCAGTTCTTCGCGCCATTCCAGTAATCCCAGTCCTGGATGATGTTGTCGATGGGCATATGCAGCGCGCGATATTTCTTCGCGACGCTCATAAGCTCATCCTGTGTGCGGTAGTGTTCCTTGCTTTGCCAGTACCCATACGCCCACTTGCCGTACAGAGGAGCTTTCCCTGTCAGTGTGCGATAACCGGAAATCACTTCGTCCATGTCCTTCCCGTAGACACAATAGTAGTCTATGTTGTCGGCGATATCGGACCAGAACGAGGCACCATCACCATTGTCGTCAAAAACGGTTTTTGAATAGTTATCCCAGAGAATGCCATAATTCTTCGTCGATACAAGGAACGAGTTGGCAGCCCCGACATTGGCTTGCGCCAACACCACTCTCTTACCCCGGAAGTTCATGTATCCATCGACTTGCTCGCCAAGACCGTACACGCCCTCGAGTGGATCCAGCTGAAAACCTTGTTGAACCGTAAACCCGGAATCCGCGCTATAGACAACCGGGACGAACGATGTCTTTCCGTTCTCCTTCAGGATGGCGCCGCTATTGGCAGCCAGGAACTCAACGTTGCCGTCTGTCTTCGAGATTCTGACGGACATCCTTCCTGATTTCAGAAGGACCGCACCATCGAATTGATTGACCGTGATTCCCAGGTCAGGTATGCCGTTTGTGATGACCGAGAGAGAAGTTTTGTCGGGTGTGCCTCCCGATGTCCATTTTGTGATCCTGCAAATGCCGTCGGCATAGAACTGAGCTTTCAGATGAAGCATGCCTGCGTTCAGCTCGACACCATTTTTGATTGTTGTCACCTGTGCTATGCCCGGAGCGCACTGCAGACTCAGGAACAGACTACAGAGGAGCACGTTGACAGAGGTCCGCTTTTTCATTTGAAATGTTTGTTGTTAGTCGATTGACGTGTGACTCTCGCATGCAAGGAGATGCATGTCCTATGCCCGAATGGACGACGACGGATTCTATCGGCTCTCCGGGATCCTTCTGATGTCGATTCTTTTCCCGTCGTACGACACCGTGGCGTCCACACGGTTCTCCGGAGCCAACCCGGCGCCGTGACGGTTTCCAACCCATATCACGTGAAACGTCCTCTGCTTCAACATGCCCGGAAATTTCCCGCGACGGTCATCGATGGTGAGTGTGTTTTTCTTTTCGTCCCATCGGATCAGAATCGTCGCAAACGATCCTTTCTCATAATTGTAGGTATCATTCTCATCCTCGTACAAGGTGAACTCTCCGTCAGCTCCGGGATACACCCGCAATTCGATCGGATCGGCAGGCTTTTCGGTAGCATACTGGAGAAACGGACCCATGGGGACTATCGAACCGGCTCTGACGAAAAGAGGCAAAGTCTCTATCGGTGCATTTGCTTTCATAGTCTGGCCGCCCATGAAGGTCATGCCTGTCCAGAAATCGAACCAGTTGGCCCCTTTGGGAAGATATACTCGTCTCGATTTTTCTACAGGAAAAGCGGTATCCACGCTGTACATCTGCTCGGTGACAGGGTTTACCAGAAATGCGGGGCCGAACATGTACTGGTCACGGATGTCTTTGATAGCGGGATCCGTCCTGAAATCAAAAGCCAGTGCGCGCATCATAGTATACGATTTACTCGTAACCTTCCATGAAAGTGAATAGATATACGGCATGAGGCGATAACGCAGATTATCAAACTTCAACAATATCGCTTTGGTGTTTGCGTCCCAGTTTTCTGAAAAGAGCGCCCTTTCGCCTTTTCCATGTATTCTGAACACCGGGCAAAATGTTCCAAACTGGAACCACCGTACAAAGAGCTCCCTGTTGGCAGGAGTTGACCAATCAGGAGGCATCCAGTGGAAGTGATACCCTCCGATATCAGAAGTCCAGTACGGTATGCCCGAGGCACAGGCATTGATTCCCTGCGGTACTTGAATCCTGTATGCATCGAAAGTACACATAATATCCGACGACCATAAGGTCGTGGCATTTCGCTGCTGTCCGGCAAAGGCCTGACGAACAAGGAAGAACGCCCGCTTCCCGGCAACGTCAGTCCGCCAATTTTTGTACAAGCCGGTCGAGTGCATTAAGGAATAGGTATTGAAATAGTCGATCCCCTTGCCGATGGAAAAAACGGATTGTCTTCTCAGGTCAAGGAGATTGCCGTTGTCGGGTTCGCATTGATCAACCCACCAGGCATCCCACCCGTCGGGTGCTATCAAACTGTCCCTGGCCTGCTGCCAGTACATTTCCCGGGCTTTCGGGCTATGAGCATCGTAGTAACTGTCGAGTGTATGGGTCATCGCATTATCCCACAGAATCGAGGTCAAGTTGCCCGCTTTTGACATCGCATCGTAATTTCTGGTCCCCTTGGCGAAAACGGGCCAGATAGAAATCATGGCGTGGACATTCGCTCCATGCAATTCATCGACCATTGCCTTTGGATTGGGATACCTTGCGGGCCACATGACGTGCGAGCCGATGACATCGGGCTCCCAATAGAACCAATCCTGAACGATGCAGTCAACCGGGATATTGTTCTTCCGGTAGTTATCTTTTACTGATAACACTTCCGCCTGGCTCCTGTACCTGTCCTGCGACTGGAAAAGCCCGAACGACCATTTTGGGAACATAGGAGCCTGTCCGGTCGTCGCCCGGTACAGAGCTATAATGTGATCGAGCTCCGGCCCGTAGAAGAAGTAATAATCAATCATCGTGCCGCTTTCCGACACGTACTTGAATTTTGTATCACCCGCCTCCGCGCCATAAAACCTGGATGCCGAGTAATTATCCCACAGTAGCCCGTACCCCAGGTTTGACAGGAGAACAGGGATAGCCCCCGTCATGTATTTGATTGCCAGATCCTGGTTACGCCCCTTGTAATTCATCGCCAGCGAATCCTCAGGATGGCATCCCAGCCCGAACAAGGCTTCGTTGGCAGGCGACATAAACCCAGTTTCGCACTTGTATGTGATAATACCGGCAACGGTATCCGTCACCATCTTTTTTCCGTCGGTCTCATCCTCAGCAAGAACCGAAACATCGTTCAGATCGGTGTATCGGATTGCATTGGTCAACCTGTTCACTTTGATTTTAAGCCTGCGGGTGGAGATGATGATTTCATCCGGGCGTTCAGCAACTACAAAGCGCGGTGTCGTCGCCCATTTGTTGTTGACGACCAGCGAAGTCTTTGGAGGAATAGCCGACAGTGTTGTGTATTTGACTTCGATAATGTCGTCTCCACAGACTTTTACCTTCATTGTACCCTTGTCCAACCTGAAGGTAACGCCGTCAGGATCTTTCTTATGCGATGCTATGGAAGCCGCCGCGGTATGCATGGCGGTAAACGAGGTGATGGCCACACCCGCAATCAGAACCACTGCTTTTGTTGTTGTCATCGATGATCCATTCCTGTCGTCATGTGGTGAGCCCGGCGTGGGGGAGAGCAGAACCACCGGGGGGCCCGTTCGGTTGAACATCGAACGAAACTTACTTCAGCACCAGCATCTTCTTCGTTGAAACGAAGTCTCCCGCCTGAAGTCGGAAGAAATACACCCCGCTTGCCAACCCCGATCCGTTGAACTTCACTTCGTGGTCGCCGGGACCTTGAGTTTCCTGAACAAGTGTCGCGACCTTCTGTCCGAGAGTATTGTAGACGGCCAGGCTGACCATTGACCGGCGAGGGAGATCATAGCGTATCGTCGTGCCCGGGTTGAAGGGGTTGGGGTAGTTTTGTGAAAGAGCAAAGTCGGGTGCAACACGCGGGGCCACCGCAACTCCGGTCATCGAACCACCGAGCGCGACATACCGCGCTATGACCTTCTGGTAATCAGAAGGGGAGTTATACGCAGCATTCTGAATGTCATCCCAGAGAAGAGACCCAATCGGGAGATTGTCAATCGTGGAAATATGGGCCGACTGGCTGAAG
>PMJR01000046.1:0-1608 GCA_003158475.1 Ignavibacteriota bacterium
AGGGATTACCTCGCGGAGACGGGGAAAGGGACCACCGTGAAGCGATTCCACCGTTACCATCTCGGTGAAGAGGCCCGCTGACGTGACCGACGCACTCCGATACCGGCGCGTGCTGCTCAAGCTGAGCGGCGAGGCGCTCATGGGCGAACGGCAGTTCGGCATCGACCCCGCCGTGCTGAAGCAGTACGCCGCGGAGATCAAGGGCGTGCACGACCTCGGCGTCGAGCTCGGGATCGTGATCGGCGGGGGGAACATCTACCGGGGCGTTGCGGACTCCACGGACGGGATCGACAAGGTCACCGGCGATCACATGGGAATGCTCGCCACTCTCGTCAACGCGCTCGCCCTGCAGAGCGCGCTGGAAGGTGAGGGCACAGTGACGCGCCTGATGTCGGCGATCCGCGTCGATGTCATCGCGGAACCGTTCATCCGGCGGAGGGCCGTCCGGCACCTGGAGAAGGGACGCGTGGTGATCTTCGGCGCCGGGACCGGCAACCCGTATTTCACGACCGACACCGCCGCTGCCCTGCGTGCGGTGGAGATCGAGGCGGATGCCATCATCAAGGGGACCCGCGTGGACGGCGTCTACGACTCCGACCCCGAGCGGAACCCCTCCGCGTTCAAGTTCACCGAGATCTCCTACCTCGACGTCCTGAAGAAGGATCTGAAGGTGATGGATATGACCGCAATCACGCTGTGTAAGGAAAACAATCTCCCCATCCTCGTGTTCAACATGAACACCAGGGGGAATTTCAGGAGGCTCATCCTCGGGGAAGACGTGGGAACGACCGTGCTGGAGCTCTCGTCATCTGCTCGCTAACAACCGGTATCGGAGACCCTCATGGTGAAGGACATTCTGAAGGAAACGGAAGACAAGATGCACAAGGCGGCGGAGGTCGTCCGCGGGGAGCTTGTCAGGATCAGGACCGGCAAGGCGACCACGGCGCTTCTTGACACCGTCAGGGTGGACTATTACGGGACGATGACGCCGCTGCCTCATTGCGGCAACGTCAGCGTTTCCGACGCCCACACGCTCACGATCCAGCCCTATGACAAGGGGATGCTCGAGCACGTGGCCAGGGCGATCCAGATCGCCAACCTGGGGCTGAACCCGGTGAAGGACGGGGACGTCGTCCGCGTGCCCATCCCGCCGCTCAACGAGGAACGCCGGAAAGAACTTGTGAAACTGACGAAGAAATTCGGCGAGGACGGAAAAATCGCCATCCGGAACGTGCGGCGCGACGCGATCGAGCACCTGAAGAAGTCCGAAAAGGCGGAACACTTTTCGGAGGACGAGCGGAAGAAGGGGGAACACGAGATCCAGAAAATGACCGACAAGGGGATCAAGGATATCGATATTCTCCTCGCCCAGAAGGAGAAGGAGATCATGGAAGTATAGGAGGCTTGCCGCTGTCAGCCTGAAAAGCCCGTTTCGACGGGCTTTTCCTTTTTGTAACTTGCCGCCTCCCCCTACGTATCAGAATACGTGGGAGGGCCTCACGAGAAAACCTGGAGGTGGCAATGACTGCGCATGACGAAACGCGGCGCCTGCACAAATCGCGCGCCGACCGGATGCTGGACGGAGTGTGCGGAGGAGTGGCAGAGTAT
>PMJR01000046.1:1696-9348 GCA_003158475.1 Ignavibacteriota bacterium
CCCCTCTGGCACCACTGGTGGGGCCTCGCCTGGGACGTTATGCTCCCGGTGCTTCTCATACTCGCCGGCGTTGCGTTCCTGTTCGGCGGGAGGAACTCGCTGAGTGCTCCCGCCGCCCCGTCGGGGGGTTCTCCGGGACCGGAGTCACCGGCGGCGGAGACGTTACCCCCACCGCTCCGAACGCGCCTGTACACGTCGCGGAGGGAGAAGAAGGTATTCGGTGTCTGCGGTGGGATTGCCGCATACTTCAACGCCGACCCGACGATCATCAGGCTCCTGTTCGTCGTCGCGGCGTTCGCGTCTTGCGGCTTTATGTTCCCCCTCTATATCATCATGGCGATCGTCACGCCGCGTGAACCGGTCACGGCCTGAGAAGAAGGAGGCGCATGCACACTCTACCTGTACGCAGATTCTGGTTTCCGGCTCTCCTGATACTCATCGGTGCTGCCATGCTCCTGGAACGCTTCCATGTTCTGTGGATCGGATGGCCCGCGGTCCTCTGGACGCTTGTCACCGTCGGAGGAGGCGTCAAGCTCTACAACGGACTGGTGCTGAAGTCGCGGGGAGGCGTCTTCTGGGGATTGTTCTGGTTTGTCCTCGGGGGAGCGTGCCTGCTCCGCGCCTGCGGCATCGTGTGGCTTGACCCGGGGATCGTGGTATCCGGGCTGTTCCTCGTCGTCGGCGCGGGGCTGATCCTGGTGTTCCTCGTGGCCCCCCGCTCCTGGCATCTCCTGGTCCCGGCGGCATGTTTTCTGCTCGTGGGGGGCGCAATCCTCTCGACGGAACTGGGCTACTGGGCGACGTGGGAAGTGGCGCCGGTCGTGAGCAGATGGTGGCCCGTTGGACTTGTGCTTTTCGGCGCGGCGTTGCTCATCAATCAGAACGGGCAAAACCGCCAAAACGGGCAGGACCGGTCCGCCGACTCTCCCCGGCCCCAGGAGTAGGCGGTCCGGCAACCCTCAGCGCGCCGTCAGTGCGCCTCCAGCCAGTTCTTCCCCGTCCCGACATCGACCTTGATCGGGACGGAGAGAGTCATTGCGTTCTGCATCCCGTCCGTGACCAGGGCGGTCATCTTCTCCTCCTCCTCCCGCGGGACTTCAAACACAAGCTCATCATGCACCTGGAGGAGCATCCGGCTCTTCATCTTCTTTTCCCTTATCGATGTGTCGAGGCGGATCATAGCGATCTTGATCATGTCCGCCGCCGTCCCCTGTATGGGCATGTTGATCGCCTGCCGCTCGGCATTCCCCCTGATGTTCTGGTTCCGGCTGTTGATGTCGGGGAGGTAACGCCTTCGCCCCGTGAGTGTCGCGACGTACCCGTCCCTGCGCGCGCCCGCGATGGTGTCGTTGATGTATTGCTTGACTTTCGGGAAGCGTTCGAAATACCTCGCAATGATTTCTTTCGCCTCGGACTGCGTGATCTCCAGCCTGTTGCCCAGCCCGAACGGACCGATGCCGTACATGATGCCGAAGTTCACCTCCTTCGCCTTCCTGCGCATCTCGGGAGAAACCCCTGCGGAGGGGACGCCGAACACGCGCGATGCGGTCGACGCGTGGATGTCCTCATCGTTCCGGAACGCCGCGGTGAGGCTCTCGTCGGCCGAAATGTGGGCCATCACGCGCAGCTCGATCTGCGAGTAGTCGGCGGACATCAGGACCGACTCGGGTGAGCGCGGTATGAATGCCTTCCGGATCGATCTCCCGATCTCCGTCCTGATGGGGATGTTCTGCAGGTTGGGGTCGCTTGAGGAAAGCCGGCCGGTGGCGGCGACGGTCTGGTTGAACGACGTGTGGACCCTCCCCGTGGCCGGGTTGATCAGCGACGGGAGCGCATCGATGTAGGTGGACTTCAGCTTGGTGAGCTGCCGGTAGTTGAGGAGGTTGTCGATGATCGGGTGCATCCCGCGGAGCGTCTCCAGGACCCCCACGTCCGTGGAGAACCCGGTCTTCGTTTTGCGCACCGTGGGGAGGTTCAACGTGTTGAAGAGTATGTCGCCGAGCTGCCGGGTCGAATTGATGTTGAACTTTCCCCCCGCCTGACGGTGAATATCGGTGACAAGGTTCTCGATCTGCCGCTCGAGGTCCTTCGACATCTCCTCCAGGCAGGGGACGTCCAGCCCTATCCCCTCGAATTCCATCCTCGCCAGGGCGCCGATAAGCGGAAACTCGATCTCGTCACAGAGGCTCTGGAGGTTCATTTCATTCAGCCGCGGGATCTGCCGCTCCCGGATGCGGTACGTCATGTCCGCGTCCTCCGCGGAGTACAGGGCGACCGACTCGAGGGGGACTTCGGTGATGTGGCGCGCCTGCTTTCCTTTCCCTACGACCTCGTTGTACGAGACCATCCGGTAGTTCAGAAATTCCTGTGCGAGCGCGTCCAGGTTATGCTGCCCGTCGGCGCGGAGGATGTAGCTGGCGACCATCGTATCGAACCCGACACCGTTCACCGCGAGGCCGTGGTTCATGAGGACGAGCATGTCGTACTTGACGTTCTGGCCGGCCTTCCTGATCTCGTGCGACGCAAACACCGGGGCGAGCCTCCCCAGAACGGTTTCCCGCGGGAGGGCCCCCGCGGTGTTGTTGACCTCCCCCTGAGCGGCGCCGCCGAAGAGCTCCGTTCCCTTTCCGGAAGCGGGCACCCACCGGACGGGAACGTACCAGGCGCGCCGTTCCGCCGTGCAGAGCGAGATCCCGACAAGCTCCGCGCGGAGCGGGTCGGTGGATGTGGTTTCCGTGTCGAACACGATGAGGCGGCTCCGCGTGAGTTCACCGACGAGCTCCTCCAGCGCCCCGGCGGTCGTGACGCAGGTGTACTCGTGCCTGTCCGTTCCCATGTCCGTCGCCTGTGGTGGCGCCTGCGGCGCCATCTCTTCCGCCTGAGGGGGAATTCTGGGAGGAGCCGGGGGCTTCAGGTCGAATTCCTCGCTCTCTCTCAGGCGCGCAGCGAGCGATTTGAATTCCAGGTCCGAAAACAGGCGGATCAGCCGGGATGTGTCGCGGGGCGTGGCCCGGAGCGAATGGAAATCCACATTCAGAGGAACGGCCGTGTCGATGGTGACAAGGTGTTTCGAGAGGAACGCTTTTTCCCTGTGTGCGATCAGCTTCTCGCGGAGTCCCTTCTGCGGGATCTCCGCGACATGCGCGTAGAGCTCATCCATGGTCCCGTATTTCTGTATCAGGGGGATCGCCGTTTTCTCCCCCACGCCGGGGACCCCCGGGACGTTGTCGGACGCGTCGCCGGTGAGCCCGAGGACATCGGTCACCCGGTCCGGCGTGACGCCGAATTTCTCCCGGACGCCCGGTTCTTCGACGTACTCCGGCTCCCCCCCCGACTTCCCGGGTTTGTACATTTTTATCATCGGGGAGATGAGCTGCATGAAGTCCTTGTCCCCGGTCACCATGACGGTGAGGACCCCTTCCTTTTCCGCGCGCTTGGCGAGTGTGCCGATGATGTCGTCCGCTTCAAACCCGGGGAGTTCCAGGAGCGGGGTGTTGAATGCGCGAACGACATCCTTCAGCTTGTCCATCTGCGCGGCCATGTCTTCCGGCATTTTCTGCCGTGTGGCCTTGTACTCGGGGAAGAGCCTGTGCCGGAATGTCGGTTCCTTCGTGTCGAACACGACGGCGATATGCTCGGGCTTCTCTTCGTCGAGGATCTTCATGAGGGCTGTGACGAAGCCGTAGATCGCGCTTGTGTTCTCCCCCTTGCTGTTGATAAGGGGGCGGCCGATAAACGAGAAATAGGCGCGGTAGGCCAGCGCCATCCCGTCGAGGAGGAAGAGGCGTTCTGTCGGACTCATTGCTTTTCGGATGCGAGAAGTGGACGTGAACCGCGCTGCGGCCGGCGGTGCAGAAGAAACATACCGAATGTGCGCGGGAGTGTCAACGGAATGGTTCGCTCGTGAACGCTGCTCATTGATTGTGATTCGTGAAATGGGTACATTCCGACCACCAGAATGCACCGACGGATGAAAATCTATACAAAGACCGGCGACGGGGGGGACACCTCCCTCTTCGGCGGGCAGAGAGTCCCGAAGGATGCGGTCCGCATCGAAGCCTACGGGACCGTGGACGAGCTGAACTCGGTGCTCGGGATGGTGCTGGCCGACGGTCCGGACGGGGAAATCCGGCCGGTCCTCGTGCAGATCCAGCACAAGCTTTTCGGCCTGGGGGCCGATCTGGCCACGCCCCGGTCGGTCACGCGGAAGAATGTCAGGCGGATCGAGCCCCGCGATTCACTCGCTCTGGAACGTGCGATCGACACGTTCGACACGCTTTTAAAGCCTCTCCATAGTTTCATCCTCCCCGGAGGTTCGCACGTGGCGGCGCGCCTCCACTTCGCCCGCACCGTCTGCCGGAGGGCCGAACGTGTTGTCGTGCGCCTTTCCCGCAACGAGGACATCGGCGAAGGGATAACGATGTATCTGAACCGCCTGTCGGACCTCCTGTTCGTTCTCGCCCGGTATGCAAACCAGTGTGCGGAAATCTCCGAAATTCGTTGGAAATCGTAGCGCGGAGTCTATGAAACGGATCGTCCCGACCTGTCTATGATCCTCTCCGGGAGACTCCCGTTTCCGTCACACAAACATTTTGTGAAGCGGACGATCGTCAATGCGGGTGCGACATTCGGCGCCCGGGAAGAGAGGAAGCCGTGACGGAAACCCCCGATGTCGTTCTCGAAGTAAAGGAACTCGTCAAGCGCTACGGTGAGATTACGGCCGTGGACGGAGTGAGCTTCAGCGTCCGTGCCCGGGAGATCTTCGGCATTCTCGGGCCGAACGGTGCGGGAAAGACGACGACGCTCGAGTGCATCGAGACGTTGAGGCCGGTCGACGCCGGGACGATTCTTCTGGGCGGGCTGAACGTCCGGGCGCAGGCGCAGGAGGTCAAGCGGATCATCGGCGTGCAACTCCAGTCCTCCTCGTTTTTTGACAAGCTGAGCCTCGCGGAGCTGCTTCTCCTTTTCGGTGAGATGTACGGAAGGAGTGTCGATCCTCTGGCGCTGCTCGACGAGGTGGAGCTGCGTGACAAGTCCCGGTCGCAGGTGGTGCAGCTTTCGGGGGGGCAGAAACAGCGCTTTTCGATCGCCGCAGCGCTCGTGAACGACCCCGTCGTGATATTCCTGGACGAGCCGACAACGGGCCTTGATCCGCAGGCGCGCCGCCACCTCTGGGGTGTGATCAAACGGATACGCTCGGAAGGGAAGACGATCGTGATCACCACGCACTACATGGACGAGGCGGAAGAACTCTGCGACCGGGTCGCCGTCATGGACGCGGGGAGAATCATCGCTCTTGCTCCTCCGCAGGAGATGATAGATGCGCTCGTCGCCCGCGGGTTCCGGAAGGAGAGGGTCGAGAGGCTCGCGAGCCTCGAAGACGTCTTCCTCAGCCTCACGGGACACACGATCCGCGATGAATGAAGAATTTTGTTTCTTATCTCCGGGACCCCATGAGAATTAAATGGATGCTCACGCTCGCCTCATTGAAGATGTTCTTCCGGCAGCGTGAGGCGATACTCTGGACTGTGCTCTTCCCTCTCCTCGTCGTCGTCCTCTTCGGCTTCGTCAGGTTCAACGGGATGGGAAGGATCAGTCTGGGCGTGGTCAATGAGGGGGGCGCTGCCGGTGCGGATCTTCTCACCCGCATAAAAAACGTCCGCACATTCGAGGTCTCCGAAGGGACGCGGGAATCGGAGATGTCGGAACTGAGGAAAGGGGAGCGGGACCTTGTGCTGGTGATCCCGGCGGGGTACGTCCCCGCGGCGGCGACGGAGATGACGGCCTTCGGCGACCTGGAAGCAAAGCCCCAGGTGACGCAGCTGGGGGGCCTTGTTCTTCAGCGGGTCTTTGACGAGTCGGCGTTTGCGGGAGCACCGGGCCTGCGGAGGACGACGCTTTCCACCATCCCGTTCAAATCACGGAACCTCACGTACATGGATTTCCTTCTCCCCGGGGTCCTTTCGATGTCCATCATGCAGGCGGGGATTTTCGGCGTCGCGTTCGGTTTCGTCTCCCTGAAGAAGCGCGGAATCCTCCGGCGGCTCTGGGTCACTCCCATCCGTCCGAGCGATTTCATCATCGCGCAGGTGGCGATGCGCCTGCTTGTCATCCTGTTCCAGATGACGATCATGGTCGGTGTCGGCGTCCTCTTCCTCAACCTTCATTTCATCGGTAACCTGGCGCTGATCTACCTCCTGGGCATGCTGGGGGCCGTCGTCTTCCTCGGGTTCGGTTTTTCACTCGCGGGCATCTCGAAATCGGAGGACCAGGTCGCCCCGCTTGCCAATATCATCACGCTCCCCATGCTGGCGCTCTCCGGTATCTTCTTCAGCCGCTCGAATCTCCCCGGATTTGTCGGTGCAATGACCAGCGTGCTTCCCCTGACATACCTTGCAGACGGATTGCGGAGCGTGGCGATCGACGGGGCGACCCTTGCGCAGGTGACGCCCCAGATCCTCGGCCTCGGCCTCTGGGGAGTGGTCTCGTGCGCCCTCGCGGTCAGGCTCTTCCAGTGGGAATGACGCTTCGGTCGTTTGACAATCTTTCCCGTTCTCCGTATATTAATTCGTTTTTGTTCCCGGCAGGCCCGCGGTGATGTCCTCGCCCTTCGGGTTTCACTCACCTCTTGCGCGTAGCGGAGATTCTTTGCGATGATTACCGATTTCGGCCGGGTGCTCATTTTCCTGATCGTGGGGGTCGTGTTCGTGGCGGGAGGCCTGATCGTCGCGTGGCTCCTGCGCCCGAACCGTCCGTATCCCAGCAAACTCGCAACGTACGAATGTGGCGAGGTTCCGGTCGGCGACACCCGCGTGAGATTCAACGTCCGCTTCTACGTGGTAGCCCTCATCTTCCTGATATTTGACGTCGAAGTGGTCTTCCTGTTCCCCTGGGCGGTGGTGTACAAAAATCTCGGCTGGTTCGCGTTCATCGAGATGCTGGTATTTCTCGGGATGCTCGCCGTAGGGTACGCGTACGTCTGGCGCAAGGGTGACCTCGACTGGGACAAGCCGGCGCCGAAGGTGCCCCGGTACGAGAAGGGGATCGGTGTGCAGGAGACGCGCATGACAGAAGAAGAAATCGCCGTTTAACAGGACCCCGGGGAACGCGCATGGGACTTCTGGACCAGAAATTCGAGAACAGCAACATCGTCATTACGTCGATGGACAACCTGCTGAACTGGGCGCGTCTGTCGTCGCTCTGGGGGATGCAGTTCGGGCTGGCGTGCTGCGCAATCGAGATGATGGCAACGGGCGCCAGTCACTACGACCTCGACCGGTTCGGGACCTTTTTCCGCGGCACACCGCGGCAGTCCGACGTGATGATCGTTGCGGGGACCGTGACTCTGAAGATGGCCTCCAGGATCAAGGTTCTGTACGACCAGATGTCCGAACCCCGGTACGTGATCTCCATGGGGAGCTGTTCGAACTGCGGCGGCCCCTACTGGGAACACGGCTACCACGTGCTCAAAGGGGTCGACCGGATCATCCCCGTGGATGTCTACGTCCCGGGATGTCCGCCCCGGCCCGAAGCGCTCATGGAAGGGCTCCTCAAGCTCCAGGAGAAGATCCGGACCGAGAGCCTTGTAAAGAAGAAATCAGCGTGATCCCCCCCCTGAAACCTCAACTGAACCCTCAACTCCGCTCCCGATG
>PMJR01000070.1 GCA_003158475.1 Ignavibacteriota bacterium
CGGCCGACCTTCACAACGAACAGGTCGATCTTCTGTCCTCCGGTGACGGACTCCCCCGCTCGGGGGAACTGTTCGACCACCGTGTTCGGTATCAATTCATAACTGAGCTGGAAGGTGATGTTCCCGACGTTGAGACCCTGCGCCTGGAGTATTTTCTCCGCCTCGTTTACCGTTCTCCCGACGACATTCGGAACGCTGATACCCGTCCCCGATCCGCCGCCGCTGCTCACGGTAATGTTGACGCGCGCGCCTCTGCCGATCCGGGAATCAGCACCGAGAGACTGGGCTATGATGGTGTTTTCCGGGTAAAGGGTCGAAGGCTCGAAGTTCATCGAACCGAGCTGGAGGCCGTACCGTTCGAGTGCGAACTTCGCGTCCCGCATCGAGCGCCCCCGGAGCTGCGGCACAACCACTATCGACTCGCCACCGCTCACCGTGAGGTAGACCCGCCTCCCGTGTTTCACGAGAGCCTGGGGGACGGGGTTCTGGTAGATGACGGTCCCCGGGGGACGGTCGGGATCGGGCCTGGTGTCGGCTTCCACAGGCTGGAGCCCCGCTGCCTCGAGCAGTGCCTTGGCGTCGGCGAGGGGGAGCCCGGAAACGCTCGGGACTGAGAGTGTCCCTCCGTGGTTGACGTAGAGCGGGAGTGCGACGTTGTTCAGGAGGAAGAACAGAGCCAGCGCGGCCCCGGCTGCAATGGCCAGCTTGCGCACCCAGGGCTTACGAATGAGCTCGACGATCGTCAGTGGCATGGTGCTTCGATTGCTGTCTCCCAAATGCGGGAATATAGTCAAACAAACCCGAATTCACAAGATGTATGAAGTTGAGGAATTGCGATTTGATATATTGCGAATGACCTGTTGCGATTCTTCGGTCCGCTGCCGTTATTATACCGGCGCGTCTCTCCACCGTCACAACCGGCACTCTCATAATGTTCCGACTGATTATCCTCTTGATCGTCTTAGGCCTGCAGTTCCTCGTTTATTCAAGGGCCCGGCGGTGGGCACGTACGCGGTTCCCCGGTAGTGCCCGGGCACAGACCGTGCTCACTGCGCTCTTTGGTCTGCTCGGACTCGTGCTCGTTCTCGCCCTGTTCCTCGGATCGGTCGCGTCGCTCCTCCCCCGCTGGATCCCCGCACTGCTGGCACGGCCGTTTTACATCTGGGAGGGTGCGACGATCGCGCTGGGACTCGCAATCCTCGCCGGCATTATCATCGCGTTCCCGTTCCGGCTTGCCGGGGCGCTGCTCAGTCGACTCCCCCCGACAGCACCGGGATTCCGGCGGATGACAGGACTTCCTGCCGTGATCCGGTTCGACGCTTCACGGCGCGAATTTCTGGTACGGGGGATGGAAGGGCTTACCGCGGTGTCGTTCGGCGCGGCGACCTACGGAGTGTTCGCAGGGAGGTCCGGGTATGAATTCACAGAGACCAGCATCCCGGTGCGTGATCTTCCCGTGCCGCTCGACGGGTTCACGATCGGACTCGTCAGCGATGTCCACTCCAGTTCGTTCATGACGAAGAAACAGATGGATGAGTACTGCAGGGCCCTGATGTCGCTCGGCACGGACCTCATCGCCGTTCCCGGCGATTTTGTGAACAGCCAGACTGAAGAAGTCTATCCTTTTGCCGAGTCGTTCAGCGCTCTCCGCGCCCCGTGCGGCGTCTACGGCGTCATGGGGAACCACGATTTCTTTGCCCCCGATCCAGACCGCGTTGCACGGGAAGTGGACGGCTGCGGCGTCAGGCTCCTCAGGAACGACAGCGTCATCATCGCGAAGAACGGCGCGCGCTTCGCGCTCATGGGAATAGACGACGTGGGCCGGTCCGACCGGGCGACGTCGCACATGCGGAGTGCCGCCAGAGGAGTCCCGGGCGGGCTCCCCCGCGTACTCCTGTGCCACCGCCCCTACTTCCTGGAGGAGGCGGCGTCAATGGGGATGGACCTCGTTCTCAGCGGGCACACGCACGGGGGGCAGATCGTGCTCGGACATCTCGGCCCGTTCGTCCTCACACCCGCCGCGATCGCCTCCCCGTATATCTGGGGGAATTACAGCCGGGGACACACGCAGATGTATGTATCCCGTGGAATCGGAACAGTCGGCCTTCCTATGAGGCTCAACTGCCCCCCTGAGCTCACCAGGATCACGCTGAGGCGCGCGGCCGACCCCGCCCCGTCGGAATTCCCTTCCTGATTATTGACTGTCCCCTCCTTTTTCGATACTATGGACGCTGCCGGACCGACCTTTCAGAAGGAGTCCCCCACCCGGTGACCAACATTATGATCCAGGAACTATGACCGCCCCGACAGCCCACGACTCCCCGCAAAAGACCGGATGGATCGAAGTCATCGCCGGCTGCATGTTCAGCGGCAAGACCGAGGAACTGATCCGCAGAATACGCAGGGCGCAGATAGCCCGGCAGCAGGTTGCCATTTTCAAACCGGGGATCGATGACCGCTACAGCCCCGATCACATCGTGTCGCACAGCGAGGCGAGACTCCTCTCCGTGAGAGTGGAGAATGCGGCCGACATACTCCGGCTCGCCGGTGACGCGCAGGTCGTCGGGATTGATGAAGCGCAGTTCTTCGATATGGGGATCGTGGACGTGGCGGAGGAGCTCGCCAACAGGGGGAAACGCGTGATTATCGCAGGGCTTGACCAGGACTTCCGGGGGAAACCGTTCGAGCCGATGCCCCAGCTCCTGGCGGTCGCCGAATACATCACCAAGACGCTCGCAATCTGCGTGGTCTGCGGGAATCCCGCCGACAGGACTCAGCGGACGACGGACGCAAGTGAGCGCGTGCTCCTCGGCGAAAAGGATTCCTACGAGGCCCGTTGCAGGCGCTGTTTCCGGCCCCCGAAACCCTGAAGGCTGAAGCATGCCGACCCTTCCCCCTGAATTCGAAAGACTTTTTCAGGCCCGCCCGTACGGCGACTCGGTCCAATTTCTCCGCTCGAGACTCCCCGCCCCCCCCGACATCGCACTCGTGCTCGGGTCCGGGCTTGGCGACTACGCGGAATCTCTTCCCCACAGACTCATATTCCCTTCAGGAGGCATCCCCTCGTATCCCCGATCGACCGTCCCAGGTCACAAGGGACAGATCGTGTCTGCGCAACTCGGCGGCAGGAATCTGATTGTATTCCAGGGGAGGATACACCTCTAC
>PMJR01000051.1 GCA_003158475.1 Ignavibacteriota bacterium
CCCCCTTTTCCGGGGACGTTGACAGATTTTCGTTGAGAATTTTCGTCCACGTTGGTTTCCCCTCCCCTCCTCCTCGCACTTGCCAGAAGCTCCCAAGAATGATGGAGGCAGACGCCTCACCACATCAACTCTCAACTCCAGGAGCTCACCATGACACCGACAACCAGCAACCCGTTCTCGTTCGACTTCTATCAGTTCCAGGGACGCGGGCAGAAGCCGATTCTCCTTCCCACCGTGGACCAGGCCAACTTCCTCCGCTCCCGCTTCTCCATCGAAGAGCCCATGCTCGACTCCGCTATCCAGCGCGTAACGGATTGGGCGAACCGGCATGGCATCAACGCGACGCCGAAGAAACCGTACCCCAGCTCGCAGGCCGGGAAGTTCTGGCTTGAGTTCCGTGTAGGTGGTCTCACCCTGTAATACCCAACAGATCCTCTTCACGCAGGCGGTATCGGCTTCGGCTGGTACCGCCTTTTTATTTCATGAGGGAGAAACAACCATGCCACCTACATATCACGTCGTCTACCTGCTCGGGGATGAAGCTGGAATCATACCCGACCAAGTTGTCGCGGTACTCAAGACGGAGGACCCCGGAGACATAGCCCTGGAGCAGATTGCTGCACCGGGAGCAATCACCATGCAGCTTGATGCGGAGTCAGCCGAAGAAGTACCGCATGAACTGGAGTACCTCGGCTTCTCGTACTGACAGCACACACAGCGACGGGGTCACACTGACCTCGTTGCTATTTCCGAAATCCTCAAAACACTACGGTGCAATATGCGTCCTACCATCACGACCGTCACATGGAAGTTTTGCGACAGCTCCAAGCTCTATCCCGAGGTACCGACAGGGGAGAAGGCCTACATCCGTGGACCTGCGGATTTGTACCAACGCTTCAAGTGCCTCTTCGACGGCCAGGTGCGGGAGCGGTTCATTGTGTTCTGGCTGAACTCACAGAACCGCGTTATCGGGTTCGAGGTGATCAGTGAGGGACTATTGAACTCCAGTTTGGTCCATCCCCGGGAGGTATTCCGTGGCGCAATCGTTGCTACCTGCGCCTCAATCGTGGTCGCGCACAATCATCCTTCAGGTAATACCGAACCATCCAAGGAGGACATCGAAGTCACGCAACAACTCGTCGAGGCAGGGAAGATCATCGGCATTCCCCTGCTGGATCATGTCATACACGCCGACAATACCTACACCTCGTTTGCAGAGCGAGGACTTGTGTAACTCAACGAGAAACTACCATGCGAACCATACTGGAGAACGTGCGTGCCGCAGGCAAGGCACGGGCAGACCTGGCGCGGGAGATCCTCTCCGCTGCTCAGGAGTTGTATGACGAAAGCGTCCTCACGCCGCAGTGCTTCAAGCAGGTCACCGACAGCTTGGAAATGGGTCTCCCCTTCGACGCAAAGGATCGCCTTGAGCGGGCTGTTGCCATACACCACTTCGCGGAGGATGATGGAGCTGTCGCTGTCACCCACCAAGACCAGACTGTCCACGTTCTGCGGAGCGTGATGGACGGTCGTTGATAAACCCTTACAGAGGACCAAATGAAGCCAAATCCATACTTCGCCAATGAGAAGGAGAAGCTCGACCTCATGGCACGGCGAGACTCCTTCAAGTTCACTGAGCCCGAACCACTCCCCAAGCTGGTCGTCCTGATCGCAGGCCGGGAAGGAAGCGGGAAAACTCACCTTGCCTGTACCATGAGCGAACTCGGTCCGGTGTACCTGATCGACACGGAGTACCGCGCACAGATCGTCTCCAGGAAGTTCAAGGAAGTACGACTCGCTGTCGTCAAGGACTTCATGGGAATGGCAGTCGCCGTAAAGCATATACTCAAGCACCAGCCACCCGGCACCATCGTCCTTGACTCAGGCTCCGATCTCCAGACGTTTGCTGAGATTGAATACCTGGAGCGGACGGAGAAGACCGCCGTGGGGATGCCCTGGAACTGGGCGGAGGTATGGCGGCTTTGCAATGCCGTGATCGACGACATCAAGGCGAGCCAGCAATTTAACCTCGTCGTCACCACGCGTCTCAAGGAGGAGTACGTCAAGGAGCAGGCCACCGGGCAGATGGTGCCAAGGATCTACTCCACACTCCCCTACAAGGCCGACCTGGTATTGCAGTTCGGTATTGACAAGACGCGGAAGCTGCTGGTCACCAAGAACGGGTTCAGCGGAGACGCCGTTCCCGAGGACTTGAGCAAGTTCACCCTGCCCGAGATCATCAAACAGCTTGCAATACCCCCCGCCCCCGTCACAGTAACTGGTCAATCACTCAAGATCGCTTCCTAACCATACAGGAGAGACCGTATGAACCTTTCATGTGATAAACCGTCCCAGATCCCCGACCTCCCTCTTGGTGTCTACATCAACGAGGCAACCATCGTGAGCGTCACGGACGTCTCGGGGACTACACCCACCTTCATGCAGCGCCCCATCGACATTGGTATGAAACTCACCCTTGAGGTGGGCCGGGACTTCAAGCCCGAGTTCTTGATCGCCGGGAACTTCCGCGTTGACATCAAGACCGGAGAGGTCACCGGTTGGGGGTCGGCGTGCGTGGTGCAAGACGCACTCTTGCGACTCGGTTATGCAGGTCCCCTCGACGCTGACAACAAAATTCCCGCCAAAGCACTCCAGGATCTCGTAGGAGTCACTTTCCTGCGCCTGTCCTATATCAGCGGCACCAAGCAATCGGGCAAAGCGCGATACTCGGACTGGACGACCATCGGGAGTTTGACTGACGGTCCCGAGGATCTCCTCGCCAGGTGGAAGTATTCCCGATCCAGGGGATACCCGAGAAACTACCGCCCCGACATACTCGGTGCCCCCGTTGTCAACGTCATTGTCCCCAGCCGAGCTGACGAAGACCCATTCTGATAATAGGCGCCGCCCGTAAGAGGCGGCGCCGTTCTTCCACTGAACGTAGGAGACACAAGCGTATGAATACCGGCTTAGTTGAGCCCGATGTCGCAACCCTGGTGGACCCTCCGCAGCGAGAGGAACTGTTCCCCGAGGAGGAGGGCGAGATCGTCAACACCATGGACGTGACGCGGAAGGTGTATGTCATAAGAAAGCTCGAGGGGTTGGTTGCGCTGTATCAGAAGCAGGACGAGGAGTCCCGACAGTTCTACGCCGACAGGAAGGCCACTGCTCAAGCGAGAATCGACTTCGTGAAAGTGAGCATTCATGCCTGGCTGAGAAACAATGATCTCCAGAGGCTCCAGACGCCCAACGGCACCGCCTACTTCCGGAGTATTACTCTCAAACAGTGGCCTGCCGATGAAGTCTTGGTCGCATGGGCGCAGGCGCACTTACCGGAAGCGATCCGACTCCGCCGAGAACCCGACAAGAAGGCAATCGGGGAGCATATCAGGACAACAGGGGACACACCCGAGGGGTATGACGAACACGAGGAAACGCGGCTGTATCTCCGGTGAAAGACCCGTCGAGTCCTCCTCCGGGCATTCGCCCCAACAAGGGTTGAACGGGGTATTTTTAGGATTCTCCGCCCACTCCCGGCAAGGAAGCCGGGAGCTGGGCGGGGGAAAGCCCGCCAGCTCGTCGCAAGAGAGGCTCCGAGCCTGGCGGCGGCATGGGTACGAACACGTGCTACTCGCATCGCACGCCTTATCACTCACGAAATAGATGAATCCAGACATATCGGTGGAGCTTCGGGGCCGATCCTTCCAGGTTCGGGTGACGAACACGCTGAACAGCAAGTCAACCTGACCTGGTCGTCCTGACTGTTCGCGGGTCATCCCTGCAAGAGGAGGCTGCAATTATTCACAAATCCTTGCACCCCGCATGGAGCGTTGTGTCACCTCTTCCAGCTTCGCGTGACGTAGAGCGCGATTGCATGAGAATCAAATCGGCCACCCCGAGCCCAATCAGTATCCAGACCTTAGTCTGGATACTGATTGTCGGAGCCCAGCTTCTTTGTGTCGAGTGTCATGCTTTTGTCTATTAGGGGGTATGACACTAGGACAATCCCATGATTCCCAGCTGGAATCGTCGTTCTTGCCTCCTTGAAGTCCCTTACGGTCGGTGGAACAGGACAATGCTGTAAGAGATTTGCTGGCAATAAGTTCGCCAATTCCAGAAGGAAGCAGTGTCTTCGTTCCCCAAACGATGACACTTCAGTTACGATACACGTACAACCCACTGCCGAGCTTTTGGATTGCACCATTCTTCTCCGACTCGCGGATCGCTCGGTAGGCATTTTCCACCGAACTGTATAGCCCCTTCATTTTGCAGAGAGTTGCCAGATCTTTGAGGGGCAGGGGCTCTCCCTTTTCGAGAAGAGCACGAGCGATCTTGTCGCGTATATCAAGCCGGAACCAGTTCGAGTCTGGGTCGAAGATCAGGGAACGCGGTCCCGGAGTCTCGACGTGCCGCATGTCGAATTTCAGCGTCGTCAACCGTTTGGAAGAGAGGATCTCAATGGCGGAATCATATTCGCCCATGATCGCTGATGAACCCCTTGCTTTGTTGTTCGCGTCTTTGCCGCAATGGTGGACCAGAATGACGGAGAGTCCGAAATCCTCCATCAGAGCACGTAGGGCTCCGAACACCTGCGACATCTCGGTTGCGGAGTTCTCCTCTGCGTTGTGGAAGCGCACCAGAGGGTCGATCACGAGCACCTCGGGGCGGTATACACTCAGGGCAGCTCTTACCAGGTCTACAGCTTCCGGTTCGCGCAGGTTCAGTCTTGGACCTACGACGAAGTGGAGGTGGTCGGGGATACTCACACCAACCGCCTTGCACATTGCCTGAATCCTTTTTCGTCCGGGATAATACCCGCCTTCAGCTGACATTACCATGGCGCCTCGTGCATTCGGGATGCGGAACCCGGCGAAGTCCCTACCAACGGCAATCGCAATTGCGAAGTCATACGCCAAGAAACTCTTTCGAGACTTTGGCATCCCATAGATAAGCAGAAGTGTGTTCTCGAGAAGAACACCGTCATCGATGATCGGAGATGGCGGACTCGACGTATCGTGCAGAATCGACTCCAGCGACAGCACTTCGAGTTTGAACACACCGGATGGCGAGACGAACTTCCTTCCCTCTGGACGATGCCTCGCCGTTCCCTTCTGACTGTCCGGCGATCCGTTCGTATTGGCGTTGGTCGAGGTTCTCTCTGAATCCTCTTTAGCGTTACTCATATGCTTCCTTTTGTGATTGGTATTAGACCGCCTCTTTGACGACATATTAATTGCACGACTTTTCCAGAATACAGGAATCCTCATACCCCCGGTGGAGCGTGGTATGCAAGTTTGACTTGTCCCACTCCGCAGGGTCCCGTCAAATGCCCCCCGTTGACCCGCTGGCCAGTAATATCCGACCGAGCAGGTCACGCGGGAGCCCCCCCTTGACGATTAACCCACTTCCTGTGGGAGGTTTTCAGGCGATCGCCTCCGGGGCGGCTGGTACACCGGGTTCGACCCGTTGTATGTCGCCCATGCCCTTTTTGTGGGGGTTTATACCGAAGCGCAGGTGGTGGAGCGGACATTCCGCCATCGCACACTCCTTCACCTCCTTGGTACTCCCCCCGCTGCATTCCAGGCAGTGCTGACGTATCGCCTTGAGTGGTCGTAGGCCGCGGACTGGGTTAGGCAAGATTCCTCCTGGCACTTTTCGCCACGAGTTGATCGAAGAGTTCACTCTTGAATGTGAACGACCGCGATGAGATCTCTTTGAGGATTCTCTGCGGAAGCGCGACGAATAATGGCTTTTCCGGTACGCCAAGGTGCAACCAGCTGCCAAACTTTTCGGCAACATGTCCCAGCAAATCTATGTCGCATTCGTATGCGATGAGATTCCCATTCTCCTGCACAACAAGCAGTCCTATGCTGGCCCTTTCTCCCACTTCGAGGGGTGAATCCTCCTCATCCCCGAGAATGGATTCCAGCGAAACAAGTCCTGTTGTTGCGAGGTTTGCAGAGTCTGAGATCCCCACCTTGATTATTGGACCGTCCTTCTTGCAACCCCTCAGGTACAAGCCCGTTGAAGATATTGAACTCCAGTACTTGTCGCCGTATTCCTTGAAACACTGGTAGGCGAGTTCCTCCAGCACGAGGCGTCTTACGCCGGGCTTAACCATCCAGCTGTTGATGTGGTTGCATGATTCCGGTCCTGTTTTGCAGGTGGGGTGTACAGCTTTAGTGGATCGCATAAGTGAAGCTCAGCAATGTGAACCAGGGCATTTTGTTGTTTGCCTCTCGGAGTTACCCTGGGTTACCGAGCAGGCTTGGACAATATACAAGGATGAGTGTCCCAGATAAGGTGCACAAATGGTGCACATTCCGAAAATATTTTTTGGGTTCACTGCTAATCTGTTAGAAAAATAGGGCTTGCGGCAAAAAAACCCTTGCTCTCGCAGGCCTGAATCACCGATTGCCCTCCTCTGTGCCGCAACCTGGCGGGATGTCCCGACTGTGCGAGAAGGTTCCGCAATATACTCTGCGATGCCGGGCAAGTCCTATCCGCAACGCATCCGCAAATAAGAAAAGGATATTGCCGAAATACCCGCGATTTAGCCGGTATGCATCACCCCCCTATGGAGGGAGCGTGAGTCATGGTTGACCAAGGGGCGTCGCGAACTGGGCTTTCCGGAAAGAGCAATCGCCGGCCACTCGGGACGCTCGTACGCGTCCCTNNCGTCCCTCGTGCCGGCTCAGGAGGGAGTGTAAGGCACATCAGAACGCAATAAGGGGGATGGGCCGGGGAGGTACTAAACGGGGATAGAACGCGGGTTCACAGCCGTGTTGCTAATAGCAACAGGTTACTGTGGAGCAGTGTGCGGTATCGTCAGTTCAACCCTACGCGGGTGATCTTGTGGAGGTTGACCAAGTGCCGCATCGTACCATCTTATTCAACGATCATCACGAGAAACTTTTCCCCTATGTCAAGGTCCGGGATGACATCGAGGAGTCTTTCGTCGCCCAGAAAGCTGTTCCGATCTGCCGTGCCTCTTTGGGGGCAGTCAGATGGTCAGTCCGAACAAAAATACCAGCCGTTCGTTGTGCCATTCTGAAGGTCGATGAGATTTCCCCTCATGACAGCATCCTTAGGGTGCCGTTGAATTGCTTTTCGGTAGTAATATATCCCCCTCTTCTGTGCTCGTGCGAGCTGGTTCTTTAGGGGCTCGGCGGTCACATAGGGGCCGTAGCAATCATACTTGTAATATCCATATT
>PMJR01000114.1 GCA_003158475.1 Ignavibacteriota bacterium
CCCAGAACTCGAACATGTTGTTCCTGTCGATCCCGAATTTCACCGCCTCTTTTTCGTTCGTCGAGAGAGCGACAAAATGTTTCGCGACCGCACCTTCGTCACGGACCTCACGGAGAAACCACTCGCGCGCCGTGCCGGCGTTGGCGATCGTTTCCTGGGTTGTAAATGTCTTGGAAGCGATGATGAAGAGTGTCGTGTCGGGGGCAAGCGGCTTCAGGGTCTCGGCAATATGCGTCCCGTCCACGTTGGAGACAAAATGGGTGCGCAACCCGGGGGTCGCGTACGGCTTCAGTGCTTCGGTCACCATGACGGGGCCGAGGTCCGAGCCGCCGATGCCGATGTTCACGACATCCGTAATCTTCTTCCCCGTACAGCCGCGCCATCTCCCGGACCGGACCGCATCGCTGAATTCGCGCATGTGGGAGAGCACCCTGCGGACACCGGGCATAACGTCCGCCCCGTCCACGGTGACAGGCCTGGAGGACCTGTTCCGGAGCGCGATGTGGAGCACGGCGCGCCCCTCGGTGAAATTGATCTTCTCCCCGGCAAACATCCGGTCGCGCCACCCTGCAACCTCCGACTCGCGCGCGAGCGACAGGAGCAGCGACATGGTTTCCGCCGTTATCCGGTGTTTCGAGTAATCCACAATCATGTCNNCGCCAGGGACGCATGGTGATCACGAAGTGCCTTCCATGCGGGCGTTTGTGTGCGAGTCGGCGTCATAGGGCTCCTCAGACTATTCGATTGAAATATATGCAGATTCCGCGGAGAATACCCGCGTTCTGTTGCGGTTCTCCGGCCGTATGGGTAATTTGCCTGAAATTCACCTGCTCCTCACCGGGAATGGACAAATGAAGCTCACACTCAAGCGACCACTGGTCTTTTTCGACCTCGAAACGACAGGAACGGACATCGCCAGGGACCGGATCGTGCAAATCTCCGTCCTGAAGCTTCACCCGGACGCGCGGGAAGAAGTGAGGACACGGCTCATCAATCCCGGCATCCTCATACCGGCATCCGCCACCGCGGTGCATCGGATCACCAACGAGGCGGTGGCAGAGGCACCGAAATTTCCCGACATCGCGAAAGGACTTGCGGAATTCTTCCGCGGCGCGGATATCGCAGGTTTCAATTCCAACAGATTCGACATCCCGATACTTGTCGAGGAGTTCGGCCGATGCTCCATCCCGTTCCCGGACCCGGAGGCAAAACTTGTCGACGTGCAGGTAATCTATCACAGGAAGGAGGAACGGACGCTCGCTGCAGCGTACAAGTTCTATTGCAGCAAGACGCTGGAGGGAGCCCACGACGCGGAGGCGGATGTCCGTGCCACGCTGGAGGTGTTCAGGGAGCAGCTCGAGAAATACGACGATATCGGAACGACACTCGAGGAGCTCCACCGGTACAGCAACAGTGACTCGATTGTGGATTACGCCCGGAAACTGATGCGCAACGACAAGGGAGAGATCGTGTTCGCGTTCGGGAAAAACAGAGGGAAACGGGTCCTTGACGACCCCGGCTATGCGGAGTGGATGCTGGAGGGGGATTTCCCGGAGTCAACGAAGAACGCCCTTCGCAGAATCCTGGCTTCTCGTGGTAGTAAGCCTCCCCCAAGAGGCGCAGATCAATAAAGTGGCGGACGCTACCTGGCATTATCGAGCGCATCAAGAACGATGCCCGCGGTGATTACTTCGGGGAGAACGATGGGAGTGGCGGACCTTCCCGGAGGGAATATGACATAGAGCGGCACGCCGGAGCGGCCGAACTTCGAGAGGAGTTTTGTGATATCGGGATTCCGGTTCGTCCAGTCGGCGCGAACCGGGAGGACGTTCAATGCGTGGAACTTCCCGATAACCTCTTTTGTGTCGAGGACAGTCTTCTCGTTCACCTTGCATGTGAGACACCATTCGGCCGTAAAATCGAGGAAGACCGGGCGGGCCCCTTTGATATCCTCCTGGAGCCCCGCCAGAGAAAACTGTTTCCACTCTATCCCGTCCCCGGCGGTCGGGGCGGGGGACCCGGAGGATTCGACCGCAATCGCCGTGTTGATGTCCAGGGCGGACACGAGGAAGAGAAGATAACCGCCGATCACCAGAAGCACGGCCATGATCCATGTCAGCCAGTACGCCCGACGCGAGGCGGTGAGCGTCGCAAACTTCCCGATAAGCCAGCACGCAAGGCCGACGGAAAGGAGGAACGCCCCGGTCCATATCACCGCTTCCATCCCCATCTGCTTCCCGAGTATATACAGCAGCCAGAGGAGCGTCGCCATCATCAGAAAGCCCATGAACTGCTGGGCACTGACCATCCATGCGCCCGGCCTGGGGAGAAACCTGATCCAGGCCGGCCTGGCGGTCAACACGACATACGGAAGAGCCATGCCGGTCGCGACGCATGTGAATATCAGAAGGATGACCCACCATGGCTGGGCAAATGCGAACCCAAGTGCGCTCCCCAGAAAGGGGGCGGTACAGGGAGTCGCGAGAACCGTCGCGAAGACTCCTTCGCCGAACGATGCGCCGTAACCACTGCCCCGCTCCTCCCCATTCCCATTCCGACGTGCGATAGTGGAGCTGATTCCCGTCACCACGGCACCGGGGAGCGTGATTTCGAAGACACCGAAGAGACTCAAACCGAACGCAAAGACGATCGCGGCCATGGCGATGACGAACCGGGGTTCCTGGAATTGGAATCCCCAGCCCACCTGCTGCCCGGCGAGCTGCAAAATGATGACCAGAAGGGCAAGGGCGAGGAAGGATGCGAGTATCCCGGCCGCAAACGAAAGCCCGAGCCCCTTGATGCGCGCAGGCTTGTCCCCCGCCATCTTGACGAGTCCGAAGACTTTGAGCGCGATGACCGGGAGGACGCACGGCATCACGTTCAGAAGGAGCCCCCCCAGAAAAGCGAAGAACACGTACAGGTAGAGCGGCTGCCGGCCCCCGCCTGTCCGGGAGATATCAAAATTCCGGTCGAGAATAGATCCTGCCTGTGTTCCGGGTGAGGTTCCGACTGCCAGGGATTCCGGCGGGAGCGCAATTTCAATGACCCCGGTGCGCAACCCACCCCCTACCACCGTATAGAGGAGGGTCCCCCGCACCGTCACCGTGTGCGTCACCGGTTCCCCGATCGTCAGAGGCACAGTCATGGCGATGAGTTTCGGACCGGCGGACACCGCTGTGCGCCCCGGAATGAGCTCCCCCGTTTCCTCAGGGTAGAAATCCGGCGACCCCGGACCGGCCGTTTCGAATTGCACATCCCCCCCGGCGGAGAGCCGGATGGTCACCTGATCTTTCCCCGGCGATGCCGCCAGAGATATATTGCTCTGCGCCACAATCGGCGGAGGGACCTGTTTTTTATACGAAGTGAAGAGTTCGGTGTTGTCCGGAACGGCCGGCCCTATCAGGACGGGAAGCGTGATGCGGAGCGCCGCTTCACCCGGGACGCATTCCCTCTCGCACTCCAGCCAGGACACTTTGGCTTTCAATGTTATTGATGCCCCGGGCGCGAGCGAAGCCGGCGCGGTGACAGGGACGAGAAGCATGTTTTCTTTTGAGTACCCATAACTGAGGACATCGCCGCTGTCGGTATACTTGTGCGGAAGAGGCCAGCGCACCGGATCCGCAGTGAACCCCTCCGGAATGTCCCACCGGATCTGCGTGGCGAGACCTGCGTCACCGGGATTCTTCCAGTATGTGTGCCATCCGGGATCCATCTTCATCAGGACGCCGACTGTAAAGCTTTTTCCAGGAACGATGCCGCGGACATCGGCGATGAGACGTACATGCGTGTGGCGGGGCTGAGGATCACTCGACTGCGCGGGCGCCGTTGAAACGCAGCCGATCGTCAGAAGAAACGCACAGAAGGTTTTCCCCGCGGCACGGCGCGCAGCCAGGGGAAGAGGACGCGCCGTGAAACTGAAAAGGTGGCCGGGGAGCCACCTTGGAACAAGCAAAAAACCATTGACAGTCATTTCTTGCCCTTCGGGCGAACCTGGGAGTCGTGGAGGAATCCTTTCTTCCATCGCTTGCGGATCAACATAACCAGGTAGGCGAATATCGCGAGCGCAACGACGCCGATCAAAATGATATTCAGACCGATGAAATTGACGCCCTCGGGATTCTGGCTCATGAGTAGGTGGCTATCGTTCGCCGTCGTTTTGTTTACGGCACAGAGAGGAAATAGTTCCCCGTGCAATATAAATAATGCGCGATGCACACGCAAGGCGGAAACCTGCCCATTTCACCGGCTGATCCAATCATTATACAGGCGTGCCAATTCTTCCTCCCCCAGGCCCGTTTTCCCGTAGGTCCCTGCGGCGCGTCTCTGCCTGTGCGCCTCGTACAGCGTCACGGCGGCCGCAACACTGACATTGAGGCTTTGAATCATCCCCATCATGGGGATGTGGAACTTGCCGTCGGCCATCTCCGCCGCCTCGCCGGAGACGCCCCGGTGTTCATTCCCGAACACGAGCGCCGACGGCCGGGAGAGATCAAGGTCATAGAGCGATGTCGTCGATCCGCCGAGACGGGTCGCGTACACGCGGAACCCTTCCTCCCTGAGCCTGGCGTAGCAATCGGCCACCGAGGTGTGTCGGCGGCAATCGAGCCATTTGTTCGCACTGGACGAGCTCTTTTTTCCGATGCGCGGGAATTTCTCGGTGTTATACAGCAGCTCAACGCGGAGAACTCCCACGGCATCGCAGGACCGGAGAATGGCGCTCACATTGTGAGGATCATGGATGTTCTCCAGCACGACTGTCAGGTCGGGCTGGCGCAGACTGAGGGCGCGCCTGAATTTTTCCGCCCGCCTTTCACCGGGAGGCATGCGATTCCTCCCCGATCTCTCCCCCCCCCTTTTCCTGGCGCACCTGAAGCGTAAGGATGGCAGCCAGGACGAGACCTGCGCCGACTCCCTGGAGGAGTGCAAATCTCTCTCCGGCCACGAGCGCACCCGAGGCGACCAACGCGTAGCCCCTCAACTGCTTCATGCGGCGGGCTGTTCTCCTTCCTCCGGTTTCGCAGGGGGCTCCCCGGGGCCCTCGGGAGGCTTCTCCGCCTTGAGGCGGTAGGAGAGCCCCTGCCCCGCGTCGCCGATGTACGTGTAGAGATCTCCCAGCCGTTTGAACAGGGGGGACGGGTCCGCTACATGCGGAATGCCGGACTTCAGGAATTCGATGAGCCCGGCTGCCGGCGGGATGTTGAGATCGGGTTCATGGCAGTCGCAGGCTTTGATATAAGGTTCGGGTTCCGCGGGGTTGACGGCCGCTGCTTTCCTGTAATAATGGACCGCCAGCTCGTGGTTGTCGCTCGTGGAGTATGTAGCTTCAAACATGCCGGCAAGCCAGAGGAAGACTTCGTAGGCAACCTGGGGGAACTCCCCGGCGAGTTTTTCACCGAAAAGCCGTACTTCGTCGGGAGTAAGAGAGGGGTTCCAGAAAAGAAGCCGATAGGGTTCAAACTCGGTGACCCGCTGGGCCAGAGCCGACTGAAAAACGTCGAAAATCTCGTTAAAATCCGTCGACGAAGAGAAACATTGCCGTATTTCTTCGGGCGAATAGGTACGCATGGATTGCAGGACTCTGGTCCGCACGCGAGTAGGGACTTTGCAGGACCGCGATCACCGGCGGACAGGCCGGGAACCGGTGGCATGGAACATACGGCCGCAGTTGCAGTAAACCTAACTATCCTGTGGCTGAAAATCAACCAATCCGGGGCGGCCGGTGTGCGGGGGGTCCGGACGCAAGTGGGGTTTTGCAGGAATGAGAATTATTGCTTATTTTGTCTACAATAGCTATTGCACGCCGCTCATTCCCTCTGATTCTCATACTTGACCGAAAGACCGAGGAGAACCCATGGCACAACCCACTGCCGATGCGAAGAATGCCGGAAAACCCAACACGCTCTCGATCGTTGACAACAGGACTGGAAAGCAGTACGAGCTGCCGATAGAGCATGACACGATCAAAGCTATCGATCTCCGTCAGATCAAAGTGAAGGAAGACGACTTCGGGATGATGACGTATGATCCTGCATTCATGAATACGGCCGCATGCAAGAGCTCGATCACGTTCATTGATGGCGACAAGGGGATACTCCAGTACCGGGGATATCCGATTGAACAGCTTGCAGAGAAGTGCAGTTATCTCGAGGTGGCGTATCTCCTCGTCAACGGCGAACTGCCGACGAAGGCGCAGGAATCCGACTGGTCGAAACAGATCACGGAACACACGTTTGTCCACGAAAACCTGAAGAAGTTCATGGACGGCTTCCACCACGACGCCCACCCGATGGGGATGTTCGTGAGCGCCCTCGCCGCGCTGTCGACTTTCTACCCGAGCGCAAAGAAGATCACCGATCCCGCCGAGCGGAAGTTGACGATATACCGGCTGATCGGCAAGGTACCGACGCTCGCCGCTTTCGCGTACAGGCACAGCATCGGCATGCCGTACGTCCATCCGGACAACGAGCTTGACTACGCGTCCAATTTTCTGAGCATGATGTTCAAGATCGCGGAACCGAAGTACAAGCCCGATCCGACGCTGGCGAAAGCGCTCGATGTCCTTTTCATACTTCATGCCGATCATGAGCAGAACTGCAGCACCTCGGCAATGCGCGGCGTCGGCAGCTCGAAGGTCGATCCCTACAGCGCGGCCGCGGCGGCGGCGGCGGCACTTTACGGCCCGCTCCACGGCGGCGCAAACGAGGAGGTGCTCCGGATGCTCGACCACATCGGAAGCATCAATAATATTCCGGGGTTCATCAAGGAAGTGAAGGAAGGACGAGGGCGCCTGATGGGGTTCGGCCACAGGGTCTACAAGAACTTTGACCCGCGTGCCACGATCATCAAAAAGCTCGCTGACCAGGTGTTCGAGGTGACGGGACGGAATCCGAAGCTGGATATCGCCCTGGAGCTGGAGAAGATTGCGCTCCAGGATGACTACTTCATCAAGCGGAAGCTCTATNNCCGAACGTCGACTTCTACTCCGGCCTGATCTACCAGGCACTCAAGTTCCCGGTGGACATGTTCCCCGTCCTGTTTGCCATCGGCCGCATGTCGGGATGGCTCTCACAGTGGCAGGAGATGCTGCTGGACGAAGACCAGAAGATCGCGCGGCCACGGCAGGTCTATCTCGGCCATGGGAAACGGGACGTGGTGATGCTGAGCCAGCGATCGTAATCGATCCCTCTCAAATGCGGCCCGCGATGAAAAACGCGGGCCGCATTCCTTAGGAAGGGGCACCACCGGGCGTGTAGTGAATCACCTGTGCCTTTTCGACCGTAATGAGTCCCCCGCCCCCGCTCCTGCTGAAGAGTTCGTCCACCAGGGGCATGAACGCCATTATTTTCTCCTCGGTGTCCACGATTTCCACGATGATCGGGAGATCCTCCGAGAGCCGGAGGATCTTCGCGGTGTGAATCCTGCTCCTGGCGCCGAACCCTTCGATTCCCCTGAGAACAGTGGCACCGGCAAGGCCTGATTCTCTCGCCGCCCGCACGATGGCCTCGTACATCATCCTTCCGTCCACCTTGTCGGATTCACCGAGGAATATGCGGAGCAGTTTACCGTCACCTTCGAGTTTCATAGTGTCCGTCCCTTTACTCGTCTTACACGTATCTGCCCAGGCCCAGACCGAGCCATGTCGCCCCGAGGCAGATCACCATGCTTGCGATGATATTGACCCCCCCTGTCAGAAGGTCCCCTTCCCGCAGGAGGACCATTGTTTCATAGCTGAAAGAAGAGAACGTCGTGAACCCGCCGAGTATGCCGATCGTGAGAAAAATCCGGAGCGAGGGGGCGGCCAGAAACCGTTCTTCCATCGACGACATGATGAGACCAATGAGGAAGCACCCCAGTATGTTTACCACGATCGTGCCGTACGGGAACGTCGCACCGGCAAACCGGTAGACGGCTCCCTGCAGAAGGTATCTGGCCGCGGCGCCGAGCCCGCCGCCGACGAAAACGAGGAGGATATTCATTGCGCCATTGTAGTCAACGCACTCCCGAAAAGCAAGGATTGTGCGTCCGGGACGAATTGCGTACATTGTTTCAATAATGAACTCCCCTCCGTGACAACCCCCGTCCCGATACTCCAGACATGTTTTTCCCGCTCCTGGGGAGGGCTCGAATTGCAGGCTCTCGAAGTCACACACCAGATCGGGCAGCGCGGGTATCCCGTGACGCTCGCATGCTGTTCTGCAAGCAGGCTTGCCTCCGAGGCGAAAGCCAGGGGACTGCAGGTTGTCGAATATGCCGTGTCCGGATACTTCCATCCCGCAACCATCTGGAGGCTCTCCCGGTACATCCGTACATCAAAATTCCGCATCATCCACTGCCAGCACTCCCGGGACCTCTCGGTGGTGGTCCCGGCGGCGGATCTGTCGGGCATTGCGCCGAAAATACTTCTGAGCAAGCGTGTCGGTTCGTACGTGGGGAAGCGTGATCCCCTTCACCGGTACACCTACTCGCGGGTCGCCCGTGTGCTTGCGATCTCGGAGGTGATACACAGGAACGTCCTCGAGACGACCCCCATGCTTCCCGGGCGGGTCATCACGCTTCACGATGCGATTGACGCCGAAGAGTTTTCCCCCGCCAGTGGAAACGGGAATCGCGTTCGCGCCGGGTTCGGCTACACAAAGAAGAATATCGTCGTAGGCTTTGTGGGACGGTTCTCGCCGGGGAAGGGGCACGAGGATCTGCTCCGTGCCGCAGCAGAGGTTGTGCGGATCCGGCCAAATGTGCGCTTCCTGGTGGCCGGTGAGGCAAGTGCAGGTGAGGAGGCTTATGAACGGGAGATCCGGCACCTGTGCACGTCGCTGGGAATTGACGGTGCTGTGACGTTCGCGGGGTTCAGACGAGACATACCGGACGTCATGGCCGCGTTCGACCTGCTCGCATTCCCCTCCCACGCGGAGTCATTCGGCGTCGTGCTTATCGAAGCAATGGCTATGGAGCTTCCCGTCGTTGCAACGAACTGCGACGGGGTGCTCGATATCGTCGTCGGTGGTGAAACGGGTCTCTACGTCCCTCCGCGCGAGTCAGCGGAGCTCGCCTCAGCCCTCCTTCGCCTCATCGACGATCCGGCCCTCCGCCGTCGCCTCGGACTGGCTGGGAGGAAGCGGGTCCTGGAGCTCTTCGACAGGCGCACCCAGATTGATCGCCTGGAGAGGATCTATGCGGAAGTCCTCGCTGAGCCTTCTACCTGATTCTCCCGGTATCAGAAGAAATTTCTCGTTTGAACCGGGAAAATTTGGGAATTTTACGGGAGCACGGGAGCGGGCGAAAGCAGGTGTCAGACACGCCAGCCGGGCGGGAGACCGGGCCTCTCAGGAAAGGGCGCGGTCGATCGCTTCGATGAGTTCGTGGTAGTTATAGGGTTTTGTGAGGTAGTCGGTCGCGCCGTACTTTGCGCACTCGCTGATCACATGGGGATCGCCATCCCCCGTCAACATGATCAACCGCGGGGTCAGTTTTTTTTCCCTGATGAATTTCAGGACCTCCAGACCGTCCATGACCGGCATGTGGACGTCGAGGAGAACCAGATCGAATTTCTTGCTGCTCAGCATCTTCACCGCCTGGGCACCGTCTCCCGCCGTCTCCACCTCAAACCCCTCGAGGGAGAGATGGTTTTGGACCAGGTCCCGAAGATCCGGCTCGTCGTCAGCATAGAGGAGATGGATTGCCATGGAAATGTCGGCTTTTTATGCGTTATGGACTCAATATATGGGTTAGAACGGCAACACGACGTGACAACTATCATCAGATGTCGGGGGGCAAGACGCCGGAGCATCATTTGACCCAGATAATGGTAATACCAGGGTTTGCCATTGTCAAGTCTGTGTCGGGGTATTGGCCAATCTCCCTGCGAAGTTCCTGCGTAGTCGGGTCGTGCAGCGTGTAGTCTTCTCCGTTGAGTATCCCGCGGAACCGCCCCCGGTGGCTGAAGGCCCAGTTCCTGACCGATTCGCGCGTCGCCCCACCCTTTCCCCCGCTCCCATATCCATGGATGATTTTGACGAGGCGGAGAGCCGGGGAATTCCTGACGGTTTCCCACGCGTCGAGAAGGGCGCCCTCGACCTCCTCAGGCCGCCGGGGCGGGTGAGCGACGTCAATTGTCAGCAGAACGGAGCTCATGGGACGAACCGGCGAAGGCGGAGTGAATTCGTGACCACGCTGACGGAACTGAGCGCCATTGCGCCCGCGGCAACGACCGGTGTAAGCAGGCCGAATGCGGCGAGCGGGATCGCGATGACGTTATAAAAGAACGCCCAGAAGAGATTCTGTCGGATTATCCTGAGCGTTCCCGAAGAGAGCCTGATTGCAAGAGCGATCGTTGCCAGGTCTCCCTTCATCAGCGTGATGTCTGCCGCCTCCATCGCGATATCGGTCCCGGTGCCGAGGGCGATGCCAACGTCGGCCTGCGCAAGGGCAGGGGCATCATTGACCCCGTCACCCACCATGGCGACGGTCTTCCCCTCCGCCTGCAACCGGCGAATGCGGTCGGCCTTCCCCGCGGGGAGAACCCCGGCGAGAACGTTCTCTATCCCGGCCCGGGATGCGATCGCCCGGGCCGTGGTTTCGTTGTCCCCGGTCAGCATGATGACTTCGATTCCCAGCTTCCGGAGATCCCTGACCGCCTCCTCAGAAGTCGGTTTGATTCTGTCGGCCACCGCGATGATCCCGGCAGCGGCCCCGTCGATCGCCACGAGAAGGAGCGCCTTCCCCTCCCCTGTGAGCCTCTCACAGGTCGCAAGCGACTCTGAGATGTCGATCCCCTCTTCCCTCATCATCGCGGCGTTCCCGGCGACCACCCGACGGCCGTCGACAATCCCGGTGACCCCGAGACCCGTGATTGAGCGAAAGGACTCAGAGCGGGGTATCTCCAGGGGAGAGCGGCGTGCGCTCTCCAGGACCGCTTCGGCAAGAGGATGCTCCGATTGCCGCTCGACGGCGGCGGCGTAACGGAGAAGGCCCTCGCGGGTATTCTGCCGCAGCGGAATCACATCGGTCACCGCCGGTTTTCCCTCGGTGACGGTCCCGGTTTTGTCCATCACGATTGTCGTGACAGATCTTGCCTTCTCGAGACTTGCGGCATTCCGAATCAGTATGCCGTGCGATGCCGCGACGCCTATCCCCACGGTCATCGCGGTCGGCGTTGCGAGCCCGAGAGCGCACGGGCAGGCGATGATGAGGACGGCAATGAAGTTGACAAGAGAATGAGTAAATGTCGCGCCCGCGGCGAACTGCCAGCCTGCAAATGTAAGCACAGCCAGGGCAATGACCGACGGGACGAAGACCGAGGCGATCCGGTCGGCAAGACTCTGTATGGGAGCTTTCGACCCCTGGGCCTCTTCCACAAGCTTCACGATCTGGGCGAGCAGCGTGTGGGCTCCGACTGCCGTCGCCCGGAGCGTGACGCTTCCGTTCCTGTTGACGGTTCCTCCGACGATCCGGTCGCCGGGCGATTTCTCAACTGGAAGGCTCTCCCCCGTGACCATGGACTCGTCGACCGTCGTCGATCCGGAGGCGACAAGTCCGTCCACCGGTACCCGTTCCCCCGGACGGACAATCACGATGTCGTCGAGTATGACCTGATTGACGGGAATGTCGGATTCGGTTCCTTCCCGTACTACGCGGGCCGTGGGAGGCTGAAGCCCGAGAAGGCTCCGTATGGCGTCCGATGCACGCCGCTTGGCCCGCGCCTCAATATATCGTCCGATCAGAATCAGCGTTATGATTGCGGCAGCCGTGTCGAAATACACGGTTCCGGCTTCCGCGGCGCCTTCCAGCCAGGCCGGAAACAGGACCGCCGCCCCGCTGTAGAGAAATGCCGCTCCTGTGCCGACTGCGACAAGCGTGTTCATATCCGCGGTGGCATGCCTCGCGGTCTTCCAGAAGCCGGCGAAGAACCTCCGCCCCGAAAACAGCAGAACGGGTGTGGTGAGAAGAAGGAGCAGAATGTTTGTCGCATGCATGCCCAGCGGAACCATGTCGTGAAACCAGGACGTCATCGAGAGCATGCTGATGACCATCACCGGGACTGTCAGTGCGACGCTCACCACCAGCTCTGTTTTCAGCCGATGAAGACCGGCGTTATAGCGCCCTGCGCCTTCCTCCGGCAGGTCCTGCCCGACCGGTTTCCCGAGGGCGTATCCCGCGTCCGAGACAGCCTGGCGGAGCCGGTCCAGAGTGACGCGCGCGGGATCGAATGTGATCGTCGTCTGTTCCGTGGCAAGGTTTACCGTTGCGGCGCGTACCCCTTCCACCTTCTTCAGAGCCTTTTCCACGCGCAAGACGCAACTTGCGCAGCTCATCCCTTCCACGGGGACCGTGATCGTTCCCTGAAGGTCTGTGATGTCATGCATTTCAGCCATGAATGACCGTTCCCTCCGAAAATGCACACGCCGGGCCCTGGCAAAAAAGTGGTGCCGGAGTCCGGCGGAGAAATCAGGTGACACAAAATGTCTACATTACCGTAAAGCCGGCTTCCTCGACTGCGCTCTTGAACTGGGACAACGAGACTTTCGATTCGTCGTACTCGATCAGGGCGGATCCGATGCGGACGTCTTTGATCTCGACACCGGGCAGCTTTGCGAGTTCTTTCCTGACGGACATGACGCAATGATGGCAGGTCATGCCTGTGATTTTCAGCTCTTCATTTTTCACTTTGTCCCCCCCCTTGTACTCTCTCTGTATGATGCGACAGGCACATGCAAAGGGTCCGCGTTTCAACAAGCAGTCAGCGTCTTGCCGCCAAAACCTCATCGCCAGAACCTCGCCGATTGAAAACAAGGATCAGCGAGGGGCTCCGGGCCGAACGCATGTGGCTCACACGTAATATAGCCCCCACGCGGGGGAGAATCAATACGCGCTTTGCGGGTGAGAGATGGGTTTACTACATTCATGCATGTCTTCCACTTTACAATCCGCGCTACTCCGCGGACTCACACACCTGTCGCTGACCGGGGAACGAGATGCTCTGGCAATCGAGGGGTTTCGCCGGGCCGGTGTGCTTGTCCCCTTGATCCTGAGGGGCCGGGGGGCCGATCTCCTCTTTACACGACGAACGGACCATGTCGAGACGCACAAGGGACAGATCTCTTTCCCCGGCGGGATGACGGACGAGGGTGATACCGATATCGTGCACACCGCGCTGCGGGAGGCCGAGGAGGAGCTCGGCATCGCTGCAAAGTACGTCGAGATCAAAGGCATACTGGACGACATCGCTGTCCCCTCCGGTTTCATCATTACGCCGGTTGTAGGAACCCTGCGCGCGCTTCCTTTGTTGACGCCGAACCCGCAGGAGGTGGCCGAGGCCTTTACAGTCCCGCTCGCGTTTTTCTGCAACCCTGCAAACGGACGATCGGAGTTACGGGACTACCGGGGAGGAAAAAGGGAGGTCTGGTTCTACCAACACGGCGAGCACATTATCTGGGGAGCGACGGCAATGATTGTTCGGTTGCTGCTCCTGAATCTGGGTGTGTTGGAAAGTTGAGTTACGTAGCAAGGGCGAAATCGTCGGGGACGAAACGCTCCTCCACTTTGTATCCATGATCCTTGGCGTATTTCTTCAGCCTGTCAAACAGAATCGCCCTGGCGCGGTGGAGCCGCGACCGGACCGTGCCGATGGGGATCTCGAGAGCGTCCGCAATCTCTTCGTAGGGCAAATCCTGCACGTCCCGCAAAATAATAACGCTCTTGAATTTCTCCGGGAGCGACGCGATTGCCACGGCAATCTCGTCTTCGAATATCTCCCCTTCGATCTGGTCAGGTCTCTCCGTTGCGCGCGGCATCATCTGGTACGCCGATATCTGCTCGTCGTATTCCACCAGGTCGGGAGTACGTTTCACGCGCCGGTACTCGTTGATGAACGTGTTGCGCATGATCCTGTACAACCACGCCTTGGCGTTCGTCCCCCGTTCGAATTTGTCGAAGAACCTGAAGGCCTTCAGGAAGGTTTCCTGCAGCAGATCATTCGACTCATCCCGGTTGCCCGTCAGATACATTGCATATCCGTACATAAGGTCCATGAACGGCAGCATGTCCTTGTTGAACAACTCTTGCTTCGTTTCCCTGGGAGCAGTCATCCACGTCCTCTCCGGCTCTCAACGTCTACGGGTGATTGAGATTGTTATCTACGATATAGACGTTTTGTCCGATTAAATTATAGTATTCCCTGCTGGAATAGTCAAGAGAAATCATTAAAAAAATCTGTCAGTTTGCCCTATTGGTTTGATGCAGAGAACTCGGAAAGGGGGCGCAGACTCCTTCTCTCCTCCTTTCTCAACAACAGAGTGGAGAGGCGGACTGCCTCTAACCTACTGTGGGATTAGCAGTTACAGGTGAGAGATTCCGGACGGATCATTTCTCTTCATCCGATTTTTCGCCGGGATCGGGATGAAGGGCCTTTTTCAACGCCGAAAGTACCTCGGGGGATGATTCCCTGGATTCCATCCCGCCGAGCAGATGATCGAATTCCGGGTCCTTCCAGCCGAGCACAGCCGACACCGCAGCGGCCCGTAAACCCGGATCGGGATCCGAGAGAAGAACCTTCAACCTTCCCCTGGCCGAAGCCGAATCCTTCCCTCCGCTTCCCAGAACCGACACAGCCATCTTCCGCACCTTGCTGTCGTACCGGCGGTCCGTATATGGAAGGGCGAGACTGATCCCCCGGGGGTCGCGTAGTACGCCGAGCGCAGACAATGAGGAGATACGGAGGCGTCCCCTGTAGGAATCGCGGGAGATGAGCGCCTGCGCAACATCAAAAGCCCGGGCGGTATCGACGGAGGAGAGCTCCCGGAGGGCAGTGGAAGCAACGAGGTAGCTCGAGTCATTACGTGCCATCGAGTCGAGCCTTGCCCCGATTTCCACCCCTTTGAAATTCGAAAGGTGGCGCGCGGCGGTGTAGCGCACGAATGAGATGGGGTCCCTTGTCGCCCGGAGGAATACGCCTGCCGTGGAGTCGTTCCTGATTTCTGCGAGTGCCGTCAGCGCCGATGCCCTTACTCCCCAGAACGGGTCGGATGATGCCGATCCGGCAAGTGCGGCTCTCATAGCGGGATCGGTCCCGTACTCCGGGAGCGACCTGGCGGCAGTAATCCTGTCTGCAACATCGGCTGCGTGAGTGAGCTCGTAGATGTGCTCCTGTTCGGTCTTGGGGAATTGCAATTCCTTGAGCACCCGGGATCCTTTGTCGGCGATGACCATGAGGGGGGGGCCATCGAGTTTCATGAAGAAACTCTCCTCTTTCCGGTTCACCCAGAACGTCCGGCAGGACTTCCGGGTTGCATTTCCAGAATCCGTTGTACATTCCACGACAAGGGGGAATCGGAAGTATCCCGTAAGGCTGTCGATCTGCTGGTCCTGCTCGACGGTGAGGCGCAACAGGTGGGTGCTGTCGTCCCATGCTTTTGTCACCTTCAGCTTCGGATAGCCCGCGCCGAATACCCACTGGCGGAAGAACCAGTCAAGGTTCTGTCCCGTCGCATCCTCGAGTGCAAGCCGGAACTCATCAGTCTCCGCTGAGGCGAACCGGTATCTTGTCAGGTAGTAGTGAATGCCGCGCCAGAAGGCCTGATCGCCCAGAAGACTGCGCAACATGTGGAGCACCCAGGCCCCCCGGGCGTACAGGTTTGCAGGGTGGCTGTCGTGACTCACGATCGGCTTTCGTCCCTGCATCCTGTCGTTGCCCCTCACGGCCGACGACGCCTGCATCATCTCGTACTGGAATTCATCCCTCCCTTTCGTGAATTCCATCCAGAGGGTCTCACAGTATGTCGCAAATCCTTCATTCAGCCAGAGGTGCGTCCAGTCACGTGCAGTCACGATATCCCCGAACCACATGTGGGCAAGCTCGTGCGCAACCACCGGGTCGGAGGGAAAATCGAGTGCCGCTCTTGAATCCACCACGCACCCATCGTTGAGTGTCACCGCAGTTGTGTTTTCCATCCCCCCCCACATGAAATCGTCGATGATGATCTGGTCGAACTTTTCCCAGGGGTAGGGGACGCCGGTTTTCGTCTCAAAGAACTGAATCATCGCGGGAGTCCGGCCGAACGTCTCTTCCGCCTTCGCCGTATCTTCCGGGTACATATAATATGCCAGAGGGATATTCCGGTACTTCCCCCGGAGGATCGCATACCGTCCCGCGGCAACCATAATGAGGTACGTTGAGTGAGGTTTCGACTCGACCCAGTGGAATGTCCTCGTGTTGTTCTTTTTGTCGTATAGTTCGCCCGCAAGGCGCCCGTTGGAGAGGAGCGTCCAGTCCGCCGCGACTGTTCCTATCACCTCGGAAGTGGCCTTGTCGTTCGGGTAATCATAACACGGGAACCAGTACCGGTTGTCCATGTCCTCCCCCTGGCTCCAGATCTGGTCATGCCTTCCTCCCCCGCTGTCCGCGTAGATGAAGTAGAGGCCTTTCGCGGGACTGCACGTATAGTCGATGCTCACCGCGAGCGTTTCTCCGAAAGCATATGTCCGGTCGAGCCTGATGGAAAGCCACGGGCTCCTTTCGTGGAATTCCAGCGTGCGCCCTCCCGCAAGCCGGACCGCTCGTATCTCCATGGCAACCGCATCGAGCAGGACGGAATCGAGAGCCCCCGAGAGCGGCGTCAACCGGATCGAGACGTTCCCGGAAACCTTCTTCGCCCGGTGGTCGAATGAGAGCTCGAGCCTGTAGTGAAGCGCATGGAACTCGCGGTTACGGCGGGCGCTGCTGTCAGGCCCAAAGAGGGTCTGCGTGGACGCCGAGCCGGCGAGGAACATCGCGGCGGCCAGAATCGCCGCCCAGAGACGGGTTTTCATGACATTCCTTGTGCCATAAAACAAACCCGCCGCTCCGCGTTTTCATTGCCGAGCGGCGGGGGAAAGAGGCGGTCTGGAACAGGCGCCTGTTTACTTGCAGCTGATCCGTTCTTTCGCTTTGCGGGCGTCTTCGTTTTTCGGATCCAGACGGAGACACTTGCCGAACTCTGCGCATGCCTCCTCAACGAGTCTCTTGTTCCCATCGTTGTCCCCCTCCACGCGCATCAGGACGAGCCCGGTCCCCAGCCAGAAATGGCCCACGGCAAGGCCCGGCTCAAGCGCCACGGTCTTCCTGAAATGCGCCACGGCGTCCCCCTTTTTCTTCATGTTCTCTTCCGGGGCGCCGTTCGGATCCAGTTGCTGCAACACGCCCTGTCCCCACATCAGGTGAATGGAGGAATTCTCAATCCCTGCCCCCAGCGCCTTGCGGAAGCTCTCGATTGCCCGGTCAAATCTTTTGTCCCTGAAATAAAGCTGCCCTTTCTGGAGGTACGCCTCGCCCGCTTCGCCTTTGTGTTTCTCCACATCCGTGCCGATGATCGCCAGCACCGTGTCGTACTGCGCGACGGCGTTATCAAGAGAATCGACCTGCGCATAGTATCGCCCCAGGTTGAGGTGCCCGGCGAGGTAGTCGGGTTTCAACTCGAGGGAACGGACAAGCAGCTCCCTGCAGCGGGGCCAGCTTTTCAATGCCATGTAGCAGGCGGCCCCGTTTACGTAGGCGCTCAACGACCGGGGGTCGCAGACGATCCTCTTCTCAAACATCCCGGCGGCATGTTCGTAATCACGCCGTTTCATGTAGATGAAACCGAGCGGGAAGTAGACATCGCAATTCGCCGAGTCGGCTTTGACCGCTTCCAGGAGCACCTGTATCGCCTCTTCTTCGCGTCCGACGCTCTGCAACGCCGCCCCGTAGTCGCCAAGGTCCTCGGCATTCAGGCTCCCGTGACGTTTCAGGCCCGCAAATGCCGCCAGAGCCCCGCTCCAGTCCTTGGTCTTTGTCAGCGACCGGGCGAGCACGCGCCAGATCTCCACGTTCGCCGAATCGAGCTTCAAAGAGGTTTGTGCCGCCTTCGCCGCATCGGGGAAATCGTCACCCCCGTACAGCGTCCGGGCGTACATCGCCCAGCCTTCGACGGACTTCGGCTGCAGCTGCGTAAGTTTATAGAGGGGGCGTACCGCGTTGCGGTACTGCTTGGCGAGCATGTACGTGCGGCCGATCTCGAGGTAGGGCTCCGGTAGCGTCGAATCGATCGCCACCACGCCATCCCATTCTTTCACCGATTCAACGTATTGTTTGCTCTTGTAAAAGACCCGTGCAAGCTTCGAGCGGGTGGCAATATTCTTCGGATCAAGCTCGATGGCCTTCTGATAGTTCGATACGGCCAGGACGAAGACGTTCTGCTTCAGGTACGCGTCACCGAGCAGCACATACAGCGAAGGGTTGCCCGGCGCGGCCTCCTTGGCGCGGGAAAGCTGCACGATCGCGGCATCAACCGAGTCCGCTGCAAGGAGCGCCCTCCCAAACCCTTCACTTATGGATATGTCCTTCGGCGCCAGCTTTCCCGCACGGCGGAACTGGGCAAGCGCTCCGGCATTGTCTTTCTTCTCCAGAAGAGCGTACCCCAGCTGGCCCAGGGCTTCGACGTTGTCGCTCTCACGCTCGATCGCCGCCTGGAGGTACCCTACCGCTTCATCCACCCGGTGACGGGCGAGTGCAATTGCCCCCAGGTAGGTATTCGATTCCGCCGGCTTCCGCCCTGCTTTCAGGGCTTCCTTGAAATGCGTGATCGCGTCGTTGGTGTCGCGCACCGCAAGCGACGCTTTTGCCTTGTCGAACGGATCCTGTGCGTATGCCGCCTGAAAGATCAAAAGAGCGACGAGGAGGAGGAGGAGAAGTTTCATTCTCAGTTGACCTGCTGTGATGTGAGGTGAACCAGCCGCACCGGCATCGTGGCCGGGACCAGTCCGTCGTTCTGAAACACTTTCTGACCCGCCCCGCTTGTCAGGAACGCGATGAACCCCATGCTGACGTCCTGTTCGATATTGCGGGTATAGACATAGACCGGGGCAATCACAGGGTAGTACCCCTGGTAGACGTATGCCGGGTGGGGCGAATAGTATGCTCCGGGAGCATATGTCGAATCAGGGCGCATCGCGGATGTCGCAACCGAAATGACGTTCACGCCCCCGTCATTCCCCGTGAGCCGGTTGAGCGCGAGAATGCCGAGAGCGCCCGGGGTGCCGCTGACGTACGAGAGCAGATCCTTGCTCGCGGGGAACGATCTGGCCGCGGGGTCGAACCCACCGCCCCTGAGGACGCTCTTGCGGAACACTTCGTTGGCGCTCGAGTTGAGCCCGCCGACAGCGAGCTCGATCATCGTGCCACGCTTGCCGGACCAGTGCGTGATCCTCCCGCTGAACATCGAGTCGAGTTCGCCGACCCGGAGTTCTGTCACGAGGACACCCTTGTGGGCGATCACCGCGACGGCCGACCGGGCGACGAGATACTCCTGTATCGTGACTTTCGCCGCGGCCAGGGCATCACGCTCCTCTTTGTTAAGCTCCCGCGCGCAGACGATGGTCCTGATGCTGTCGACGGCGAATTCGGCGATGACCTCGCGGGCCTCCGCATCACGAAGAGCCACTTTCGCCTCCGTGTAGAGACCGGTGAACTCCCGGATTTCGTGCTGCATCACCGGGAGGAGGGCTTCATCACACCCGAGCCGGAAAGACCCCTTTGTAATCGACGTCGAGCCGGGCTCCTTCCCCGCGCAGCCCGGCATCAGGAGGGCCGCCAGGAAGACCGCCGTGAAAAACATGCGGACGGGGACCGAAAGGCGTTTCATGAGTCCTTTCTCTCCGGCCGCCGGAAAAACGCGACCGTAAACCTGTAGACACCGTAGAGGAATATGACCGCCCCCATCACGACGCGAATCTGTCCCGTGATGCCGGCGTTGATGAGGACCCCCGTCATGACAAGAATCCCCGCCATTGCAACAGCCGCGGCGAGGATCATGACTGTGAACCGAACGATCCTTTCGACCGTCATATGTAATGAGCGCGGGAAAGAGACGCGATCCTTCCCCGCACAGAGTCTTCCCCCGTCAGTTTACTTCTTGTCCGCGAGCCTGAACTTGAACGGCACGGAGACCCATACTGACACCGGCCCGTTGTTCATGTACGCGGGCGTGAACACGAATTGCTTCGCCGCCTCGATCGCGGGTTCGTTGAAGATCTCGGCGTCGCTTTTCATGACGAGCACCTGCTTCGCTTTCCCTTCCTTGTCGACCCAGATCTTTACCCAGACTTTCCCTTCGAGTCCCGCACGCATAGCGAGCTCGGGATATTTCGGCTCCACCTTTTTCACAACGACAGGCTCTTTTTCCACCGCCACGAAATCGGCGGGGGGAGCATCGTCGTCGATCTTGATATCCTGCTGAACAGCGACTTCTCCGGCACCCGTGGCATCGCCGATCGGCGTCACCTGGCTCATTTCCGCCTGGGTCGCCATGGTCTGTTCCGCGCTCACCTCCGCATCGGGAACCGGTACGGGCGCGCCGACACTCGGCTTCGCCGTCGGGGCGGTGACCGAGATCGGAGGCGGGGTATTGGCGCTCGTCATCGACGGGGGCGGGCCGAGGTCGCTGTACTTCATGAGCCTGACCTGCACCATCGGCGGTTCCTCGCTCTGGAGCAGGCCGACGATGTAGTACGAGCCGATGATGAGGGCGTGAATGGCGACCGCGATGCCGAGACCCCACATGCGGTACTTCTGGTAGACCGCTTTGAGTTCTACGGCGCCGTAATTGATTCCGGCGTTGAAAGCACCGGCAGCGACAGCTGTTGCCATGATCTTCTCCTCCGTTCGTTAACCCTGGACCTTTGCTATCAGCGCTTTGTCCGGATCCCCCATGGGGGCAAGGCTGAACCGTTGCACCCGGGCAAGATTGAGCTCGTCGATCAGGTCCACCATCGTCTTGTATTTTCCGAGACGGTCAATTTTGAGCAGCACCGTGAGCTTCGGGATCGCTGTCTGTTTGTCGACAAGAAACGCCCGCAAGTCCTTGAAATCGATGAGTTTCGGCGCGTCCAAACCGAAATTCCAGTAGATCGTCCCCTTGTCATTGACCCGTAGCGTCATAAGATTCGACTCCGCAATCTCCACCTTGATGTTCTTATCAGGGGGGAGATTGATTTCCATCGTCTGAGGCCGCGACATGGACGTCGTGTACATGAAGAAAGTCAGGAGCAGGAATGCGACGTCCACGAGCGGCGTCATGTCGATGCGAACGCCCAACCTTCTCCCTTTCTTCTTCTTACTCTTACCGTGCGATTTCCTCTCAGCTACATCTCCGCCGGCCATTGGTTGTACCTCCTCAAGCTATGTTTTGTTCCCGAATCACCGGGCAAGCTCCGTGACGAGATTGAAACGGGTTATCTGTGTTTCCTGAAGGGTATTCATGACGTCCTCTGCAACCCCGTACTCGGACTCTTTGTCCCCCTTGATGACGGTCCGGAGCTTGGGGTTCGCGGTCCGTGCGTTCACGAGGTACTTTGCGAGCTGTTCCTTGGGCACCTCGACGCTGGCCCTGTTCTCGTTGGCCGCGCCGAAGAGCCTTCTGCGGAGGATCTGGGAATCAAGGGAAAGAAACAGGCGTCCGTCTTTGGCGATATTGATTGTCATCACATCGGACTCGGGGAGCTTGTATTCCGAGTGGGACGCCGGGAGCACGATCGTCACTTCTTCCGTGGGTTTGAACGTCGTCGTCAGCATGAAG
>PMJR01000027.1 GCA_003158475.1 Ignavibacteriota bacterium
CTCGTTCTGTTCCTTCTCGTCCTTGCGCTTGCTGGTGCTGCAAACGCGCAATACCATCAATGCACATTCTTCGCAAATAATGTTTGGCCGGGAGGAACGATATACTTTAGCATAAACGAGTCGAATCTCCAGTCAAGTTACGCGGATGCGATCCGGGCCGCAGCTACAGCGTGGAACAACCTGGGCTACGGGTTCAAATTGGTAGAGAATTCCAACAGTCCTAATGAGATTTCGGAGGCCAACCTTGGCACCGGGTCACCTATAGTGGCTGCCCAAACAGACCATTCGCATAATTCGATTCTGTGTCGCTCGGAGCTAAGTACCGTCACTTCTCGCACTACTCCAATCAACACAGATATTGCATTTTTTGTCGGTGATGACCCTACGCTAACGGAATCCTACGATTCACAACATGCCCGGTGAACTCTCATCGGGCCATTTGTTTCACCCCCCCGGAACAATGGCGCGGGTGCGAGNNACCTCCTGGAGGAAACGATCCATCTCCCCATGGGTCATTCGACCTAAAGGGGCGGGCTGATCGCGAAGAAGGTTTAGGCACATAGGTCATGATAAGCACGACTCCAACTTAGCGGCGGTTCTCTAAGCCGTCAAACAGACTTGCGAATGCCGTTTCAGTTAGCTCCAATGGGTTTGACTTCCGGTGTCTTTGGCGATTTCGGACCATAGCTTGACCGGCTCCATCTGGACAGCACGACGTTCCAGGCCATTTAGGCGTATCGGCTTGAAGCTCGTGGTGTTCCTCGAACTCCCTGAGAGCTTTAAGGGCCTCTGATTTGAGCTTTGCGCCAGTCGAACGCCAGCGACGATCGCCGTCCCGGTCGATCAGGATGTAGTAGACGCCGTTACTGCGTTTGAAGAGGTAGAACCGTGGGCTAACAGACATTGCGTCACCTTTTCGGTTAGCAATTCCGTTAGCAGTGTGGAGGGAATCGTCGAATCTCGTCGGAGCGAGGGGATTTGAACCCCTGACCCCCTGAACCCCATTCAGGTGCGCTACCGGGCTGCGCTACGCTCCGTTACACCGGTACTGCCGTAATTCAATCTCTACGCCAGCTTCTTCAGTAGCTCCTGCAGGAACTCCTTCGTCTCGCCCAGGTCAGCACGAAGCAGTTCGTCCTTGATCTTCGTCCTGGATTTCGGCACGTCGATAAGCTCCATCTGCTCTCCCGTATCGGCCTCGGGCGTGTAGGTCTTCAGGACCTGCTTGGCCCCTTCGATCGTGTATCGTTCATCGCGGAGGAGCTTCTTGATGTACAGGATCAGCTTGATTTCGCGGTTTGTGTATATCCGGTTGCCGGCCCTGTTCTTGGCAGGCTTCAGCTGCTCGAACTCCGACTCCCAGTACCGCAATACGTATTGCTCGAGGTCAGTGATCTTTGCGACCTCGCTGATCGAATAATACAGTTTTTTGATCCCGAGGGATTTCATCAACGATCGCGAAGTGTGCGAAAAACGTTCTTCCATCCCCACAATACGCAAATCCTGCCCGACAATCAACCGTGTCCCCGGAAGATCCCCCGGCCACCGTCAGTGCCGGGAATTCCTTCTGCCGTTAACGGACCCTGGATTTCGAGAGGCGGAGATCAATTTCCTTGATTTTCCTCAATTCATCGCGTGCAAGCTGCAGTTGGAGTTCAAGCTCCTGCATCCTGCGTGAATCGGCGTTCAACGATGCCGAATGTCTTTTTGTCAGGACAGTGAGGCTGTCGGCGGCGGTGTAGATTTGTGCAATTTGAGCGTGAAGCAGCAGTATGCGGTGGAGGAACTCGACCGTGACCCGGACATTTTCCCTTTCCGGCTTCTTCAGCGGGAGAGAAAGATACGCGATGTACCACCTGTAGGCAGCGCTGTCATTCCGCGCGGAATAGGGGCTGATGGAATACATGAGCGCGGCCCTCCGGACGGCCGACGGATAGTAACTCGACTCGGGGAACTGCTCGGCCACCGTCGTATACTGCCTTGCAGCCCCCTGGAACAGTCCCTCCCGCTCCAGGCTGTCCGCGAGTTGCATCCGGTACGCCGGTTCGCTATCGGAACCCCTTCCTTCCGGAAAAAGTCCGCAACCTGACGATAGCAATCCGGCCGCGACGAGGATCCAAAAGCATTGGCTCATTCTCATGGGGCTCCTGTCTTTCCGGGGAGGTGAGCGGGAAACTCGACAGTGAAAGTCGAGCCCACGCCCACAGTACTGTTCGCATAGACTCTCCCACCCTGCCCCTCGACAAGCGCCTTCACAAACGCAAGCCCGATACCTGTTCCCCTTTTTCCTCCCTTCACCGCGGTATTGGTCCTGTAGAACTTCGTGAATATTTTCGGAAGATCTTCCTTCGGGATACCAGGCCCGGTGTCCCGTACACCGACCTGCCCACCGAAGGAACACGGGCCCACCCACACCTCGATCTTTCCTCCGTTCTCGGTGTACTTCAGCGCGTTGTTGATCAGGTTCCCGAATATCTCTGTGCTTCGGTCCCGGTCGATGAACACCGGGGGGATGGCTGATGCAACGAACGAAAGCGCGATCTCCTTCCGTGCTGCGAGCACTGCAGCGTCGTCGACAATCGGCTTGATCATCGACGCCAGATCGACCGGATTCAAATTGTACTGCATCATCCCTGCTTCGACCTTTGAAAGATCCAGGAACTGGTTGCTGAAGTGTGCGATCTTCTGGACGTTTTCCCGTATTCCGTGGAGCAGTTTCCGTTGCGGCTCGCTCACCGGGTTCTCGGCCTTCTCTGTAAGCAGGTAGTGCGCTGAAAGGATCGATTGGAGGGGCATCCTGATCTCATGGGAGATGTGCTGCATCATCTCGGCGCGGAACCGGTTCACCTGGTCCAGGGTCGCGCTCATGGAGTTGAATGCCCTCGCCAGGTCGGCGATTTCATCGCGCGAGGGGATCTGTATCCGTGTGAAGGATCCCCCTGCGATTTCCCGCGTCCCGGCGACGAGCGTCCCGATCGGGCGCGTGATAGTGCGCGTGATGATCAGCGCTGCGGCGATGGCAGCCAGAAGCGCTCCGACGGCGATAAACAGGGCCACCTTCAACGACCGCTCGGTGGCACGGTCGATGCTCTGTATGGAGGCATCCACTGCGTGCTGTCGGCGGAAAATCAGATCGTCGAGCGACTTGCGCACCTTGTCCATTGCATCGGCCCGCTGGTTCACGACGGAAGGTCGGAGGTCGGCACCAAGGACCGAGGTGAAGTGCGAGTCATGAATCTGGCCGGCCTGGTCGAGCGTCTGCCTCTCGTGGGTGTCGGTGAGCATCCCGGCCAGTGAATCGAGATACTTGACGAAGAGCTTGTTGTTCTCCAGGAAAACGTTCCGGTAGACCGTATCCCGCGCCATGAAATACCTGTCGGCATAGCGCTCCTCCTCGTACAGGATCGTGCGCATCTCCTTCTCGAGGTCGATTGCCTGCACATCGACGGTCAGGGCGGTGCGGGACGTGCCGGTAACCCTGTGAAGCTCGAGGAGAACGTAGGCGGTGGCGACGAGCATGAAGAATATGACAATGCTGAATCCGATCATCAGCTTCCTGTAGATCGTGAGCTTCACCCGGCCTCCTCCTGGATCAGCACCATCGCTACGACGTGGCTGTCGGAGTGCGAAAGAGAGAGCATGATGCTCGCGCCGGCGAGCCGTTCACACAGTGTTCCGTGCAGGGAAAAGCGCGGCTGACCCGAGGGCTCGTTCATCACCTCGACGTCCTTCCAGCGGAACTCCCCCGCCCAGCCCGTGGAAAGTGCCTTGCTCAGCGCCTCTTTTGCGGCGAAGCGGGCAGCGTAGTGCTGGAAGCGGTGAGCCTTTCCGTTGCAATACGAGATTTCGCGAGGGAGTGTAGACTTTTTCGAGGAAGCGATCTCCCATCCGTCTCGATGCTCCGCCTGATCCTGTCGATCTCGATGATGTCGACGCCGATCCCTTTAACCATGTCAGGTCCCGCCGCGTTTTGCGTTCTCGCGATCGATGACGTCCAGGAGCTCCGAAACGTCATTCAGATTGTAATCGGCATTCGATTCCACGGTCCCGAATGTATCCCCGTAGCGGGCGAACGCTGTGGTGATGCCGAGGTTCGCCGCGCCGACAACATCCCGTTCTGCCCAGTCGCCGACCATCACCGCCTCGTGCGGCTCAACCTGGAGGAGATCCAGCGCGCGGCGGAACGGTGCCGGGCTCGGCTTCCGCTCCCCGGTGTCCTCGAATGTGACGACATGGTCGATCAGTTGATGAAAGTTCAGGTAACAGAGCCGTAGCCATGCCTCGCGCCCGGGAGCATCGGATACAACCGCGAGCTTCAGGCCGCGCTTGAGCAACGCGACAAGCGTCAGGTTGACATGTGGATAGGGAACGAGAGCGGCCTCCCTGGCCCTCCTGTAGGCGATGACCCCCGCCGAGAGTATTTTGTAGTCGACCTTCTGGAAAACGTCGTACAGGAGCTGATCGAATACGTTCTGAAACTCGATCCCCTTCTCCTTGTAGATCGCGTCAATGCGCGCCAGTGCCTCCGCGGGCGTCAGGCGCAGGCCGGCATCGATCATGGAATTGATCGCTGCGCCCACCGCGAGCCGCTTCATGCTCATGAAATCGACAAGCGTATTGTCGAGGTCGAATATGACTGCTTTGATCATGATCCGGAGTCCGATTGTTCAGTGCGCACTGCGGGACGCCTTGGCAATCTCGTCTTCGATATACTCCCGCACGGCCGGCTTGAGGTACATATCTTCGAGCCCGATTTCGTGCATCGCCATCGCGAGGACTGAAGCTTTTTTTGCAGGGAAGAGCCTGCGGTTGACAAGGAGGATTTTCTGTTCCCTGAGGATACAGTATCCCCCTTCGAAATCCCCCCGTTCATAGCGTATCGTCACGCCGAGCTGGG
>PMJR01000081.1:0-14275 GCA_003158475.1 Ignavibacteriota bacterium
TCCCAGCTGAGCTACAGCCCCGCAGGAACGGCGAAGCAGGTCAAATATACCCAGTATGGGCCCCAAAGTCAACGGCGGAGAACCGCTTGAATCTCCCCGCCGCTTTCAGTATGTTAAGAGAGGTTTCGGCATCTCCACTTCCCACATCAGGACATGAAAGACATCGGAAGAGCATTCAGTCTCCCCTTCAAGGATCCCTCCTGGCCGTCCAAGTTCGTTATCGCCGGATTGTTCCTGCTGCTCTGCCTTCTCGGGATCGGTATCCCCGTGATCGTGGGGTATCTCATACAGGTTACGCAGCGGGTCATTCGTCGGGAAGAGCCGGCGCTCCCGGCGTGGAGCGACATCGGCGTCAAGTTCGTGCTCGGGTTCAAATACTGCATAGTGTACCTTATCTACCTCATACCGGTGTTCCTCCTTGTCATCCCCGTGATCGGCCTTGCCGTGGCGACAAGCGCCACCGATGCCCCGGAGATGGTGGGGGTGCTCACCATCGTCTACATCTTCGGGTTCACGCTGCTCGTGATCCCGTACAGCCTTCTCCTCACGGCGATATTTCCAATCGTCGCGTACCGGTTCGCACTCCGGGAGAAGATCAGCGACGCGATCGACCTGGGGACGGTCTTCAAGGACTTCCGGGTGAACTGGCAAAACACGGCGGTTGTGGCGCTCATCGCGATCGGTATCGAGTCGTTCGCATTCATCGGCATTCTCTTCTTCCTTATCGGCGTCTTCTTCACGGTGTTTTACGTGTACCTGGTCGCGGCCGCTATGCACGGCCTCCTGTATCTCGAACTTCCGCCGGAACGGAGGGCGGAGTAGATGAGCGGGCGGAAGATGGCGGGGATTCTGATTGTGACGGTGGCCGGATGGAGCTGCAAGGGGACCGCACCGACCGGACCAGGCGGGAGCCCTTCCACGATCATCTTTCCTGTTAACGGGATAAGTTACTCGGCCCAGGTCCAGCCGTTGTTCAACCAGGCGTGCAACTTTTCGGGGTGTCACGACAGCGGGGCACAGCAGAATGTTCCTGTCCTTACGTCATTCGGGCAGGCGATGCTTCTCCCGGGTGTGATTGTCCCGAAGAAACCGGATGCAAGCACGCTGGTGCTGCGGATTCAGGGGAGCGTCGGCGCAAGGATGCCGCCCGGAGCATATCCGCTGAACCAGAACCAGATCAACGGGATACGGGCCTGGATCGTCGAAGGCGCAATGAACAACTGAGTTCACCGCCTCACTCCCTCGTCCGCGCGTCCCTCCCCCAATGCAGTTTCGCCCTCAACAGGTCGAAGTACGATCTGTCCCTCCGCTTGACGAGATTGACGGTATAGTCCGCCTTCCGGACGGTGACCTCTGCGGGAGGGCGGAGGAACGCTTCCTCCTGTCCGTCCGCCGCCAGAAGCAACTCTTCGTTCTCGGCATGGGCCACGACGCGTATGGCGCTCGATGCGGGGACGATGAGCGGCCTTCCGCTGAGCGTATGCGGGGAGATCGGCGTGATCCCGATGACCTCGCTTCCGGGTGTGACGATGGGACCGCCGTTCGAGAGCGCGTACGCGGTAGATCCCGTCGGGGTCGAAATGATGACGCCGTCCCCCCGGTAGGTGACTGCAAACGCCCCGTCAATATGTGTCTCGATATCGATCACCCGGGAGGAACGCGATTTATCAAGGACGATGTCGTTCATTGCGTATATTACTCTGGACGGAGCCGCGGTGCTCCGTGCCTCGATGACGAGCCGCTTTTCCACGATGTACTTCTTCGCGAGTATGTCTCCGACGGCGCCCTCCAGCTCTTCGGGTGCCAGCTCCGCGAGGAAGCCGAGCTTGCCGAGGTTGACGCCCAGTATCGGCGTCCCCCTCCGGCCGACGGCACGCGCCGCGGCGAGTATCGTTCCGTCGCCGCCAAGAGCGACAAGCATGTGTGCACCCTCGAGGCACGCCTCCCGGCTCTTGAGCCGGGTCGGGGCGGGTCCGGCACACCCCGCCACCATCGGCGCGAGCGCCTCATCCAGGGCGTACTCCATCCCCGAGTGTTCGAGCCTTGCAAGGAGGACCATGAGTGCCTCCTTCAGTCCGGGCTTCTCAACGTTCCCGAATATCGCGAATGTCATGCCGTCACTCCCCCCTCCTTCGCGGGCGCCGCATCGGGCTTCCGCGCTTCATCCACATAGTTCAGCCGGAGCTCCTGAAGCGTCTGAGCCAGCATCTTCGCCTCGTCCGGCGAGAGGTTCCCCTTCGTCCGGTTCTCCAGCATCGCGAGCGTGTCGATCATCCCCTGCGCGCCGGCCAGATCGCGCTCTGTCGAGTCTGTGACGGGGTTTTTGATCTTGCCGAGATACTGCATGGCCGCGGCGTGCAGCATCAGCACCAGCCGGGCGAACAGCATCGTGTGCATGTCGGGTGCTTCCATATGTACCGTCCTTCAGTTTTTTGCCGTTTGACTCAGCTCCCAGAGCTTTGCGTATTTCGTGAACACGTACGCGGAAGACGCGATGCAGAGCACGAACCCGTGCATCCCGTCGAGGAACCCCAGCCGCAACAGATACATCTTGAAAAACTGAAACAGCGGCCGGTAGAGAAGATCGCCGACGGAGAAACTCCGCCCCGCATCGAACATGTCGCGGGCGGCAAGCGAGGTGTAAGAGTTGAATTTCGTAAAATAGTGATTGAGATCCGGGTCGGTGTAGTGAATGAGGTCGTTCCGTGTGCGGGAGAGCGCCCCGGCGATGACAAGACGCTCATGGACACGGGTTTCGCTGAAGCTCCCTTTGTCCCTGCGGAAAAGCCGGACCACGCGCGACGGATACCAGCCGCCGTGCCTGATCCACTTCCCGCAGAAATAGGCACGGCGTGCGATCTCGAACCCCGCAACGGCGGGGTCGTCATTCTCCAGGATCCCACGGATCTCCCCGGCGAGTTCCGGTGTGACGCGCTCGTCCGCGTCAAGCCAGAGTATCCAGCCCGAGTGCGCGCGAGCGAGCGCCTCGTTCCGCGCAGCGCCGTATCCCCGCCACGGGAGAACGGCGACATTCGGCGTAAACCGCCGCGCCAGCTCGACCGTCCTGTCGGAACTCCCCGAGTCGAGTACGATGATCTCGTCGGCCCACGCAACGCTTTCCAGGCACGCGACAATGTTGCGCTCTTCGTCTCGCGTCAGCGTGATCACCGTCAGTTTCCCGCTCACCGTGCCTCCTTCCCGGCGCCACGTCCCAGGGCCAGCGTGATCCCGAGTGTGACCCACACGAGTATCACCACCATCTGGTTCCCGAGGCTCCATTCCGTCAGACCGTTCACCTGGAAACCGATAAAGACCGCGAAGGAACCGAGCGCGAACGACCCCGCGAACCAGTCCTCCCTCACGCGGCGGTAGATCCTCCACTCTTCGACTCCGATGCGCACGAAGAGTGCAAGCACCGCGAGCGCGCCGAATGCACCGAGCGTGACAAGGACATGGATCGCCACGTTATGGAGGTGCCCCCACTGGCCGCTGTACCCGGGTCCCGCGTACTGCTTCAGGAGCACTCCGAGGTCGATGTCACCGACACCCGTGACGGGATGGTCCGCGAATATCTTCAGCCCCGTGCCCCAGAGCAGGAGACGGGATTCATTCTCGGGATGGTGGAGGTCGACGATGCTCTGAAGCCGGCCGGTCACGTAGGGAGGAGCAAAGAGAACGATCGCGATCACCAGGATCGCCAGGGGGATCAGGATCTTCCAGTTCCGTACGCAGGCGATGAGGATCACACCCGCCGCCGCCGCGAGATACGCCCCCCGCGTCACCGTGGCATACAACGATATCCCCACGGGGACGAGGGCTGCACCTGCGGCGAGCCGGACGGCCAGCGGGGCGCTTCGGTGCACGGCAAACGGGAGGATCAGGAGGAGGGCGATCATCATCAGTTGTGACGTGGTCATGTAGAACTGAAAGATCTCCAGGCGCGTGTTCTCCCCGGGCCCGCCGAGCAGGAGTTTGAAAACACCGACGATCGCCACAAGCACGGCGGGGCCGAGCAGAACTGCCACAGCCCGCTTCCCCTCCGCAGCGGAATCGACACAAGACGCAAAATAGTAGACGACGGCGATCAGAAGGATCCGCCGCGACAGGAAGAGCGACTCCCCGGGGCTGACCGAGAACACCGTCGCGAGGATCTCCGCGACCGCGTACGCGAGGAAGAAGTAGTCAAGCGGGGTCGGCACGACGGACCACCGCTTCCCGAGGACCATCACGAGCACCCAGCAGAGCGCCATGGCCCCGAGCGCGAGCGAATTGACGGCGATCGAGACGAATGCCGAGGCCAGAAAAACGTACGACGCCCACCTGAGAACGAGTGCGGTCTTCGCCGTGATTCTGTCGAGGGGGCGATCCATCGTCAGGCGCGGAATTGCAGCTGGTAGAGCTTCCGGTAGAGGCCGCGCGTTTTTCCTATCAGCTCACCGTGCTTCCCCGTTTCCACGATCTTCCCGTCCTCTATGACAACGATCCGGTCGGCGTGCTGAACCGTCGAGAGTCTGTGCGCGATGACGATGGACGTCCGCCCCGCCATCAGCCTTTCGATCGCCTCCTGGACCAGTATCTCCGACTCGGTGTCGAGCGCGGAGGTCGCTTCATCGAGGATGAGCAGGGGCGGGTTCTTCAGTATCGCCCGGGCGAGCGCCAGCCGCTGCCGCTCCCCGCCGGAGATCTTCACTCCCCGTTCCCCGATCACGGATTCGTAGCCGTTCGGCATCTGGCTGATGAATGTGTGCGCGTTGGCGGCCCTCGCCGCGTCCATGATTTCTCCGAGGGGACACTCCTCCAGCCCGTACGCGATGTTGTTCCGGACGGTGTCGTTGAACAATATCGTCTCCTGCGTCACGATGCCGATCTTGTCACGGAGCGAACGGAGCTGAACCCGGCGCAGATCGACCCCGTCGATGAGTATGCGCCCGCCGGTCGGATCATAAAATCTCGGCACCAGGTCGATCAGCGTCGATTTGCCCGCGCCGCTCGGGCCCACGATCGCGACGACCTCCCCCTTCCGGATCTTCAGCGTGATCCCGTCCAGAACGGTCTCCCCGTCGCCGTAGCGGAAGGAGACCCCCTCGAACCGGATGTCCGAGGAGAACGAGGGGAGAGCGACTGCATCGGCGGCGTCTTTGATGTTGGGTTCCGTATCGAGGACTTCGAAGACGCGCTTCCCCGCCGCCGAGGCCTCCTGGATCCGGTTGTTCACGTTGCTGAGCTCCTTGATGGGAGGCATCAGCTGGAACATCGCGAAGAGGAACCCGAGGAACTCGCTCCCCTCCATGCTCTTCCCGAGGACCTGCAGACCCCCGTACCAGATGATGACGCCCCCCGCCGCCGCGCTGAGGAATTCCGTCGTCGGCGAAGCGAGGTTGCGTATGTTGGTCACCCGGAGGATGGTCCGGAAATAGCTGTTGCTCTCCCTGGAGAATTTCCGGTTCTCGAACTCCTCCATCCCGAACGCCTTTACCACCTTCACCCCCGAGATGGTCTCGTGGAGCACCGAGGTCAGGTCCGCAATCCTCTCCTGTGCAAGGCCGCTCTGCTTGTGTACGCGGCGCCCCACGCCCGCGATCACGAGCAAAACGACCGGGAACACGACGAACGCGATCAGCGTGAGCTTCCAGCTCAGGACGAGACATATCGTCAGGTAGACCAGGAGGAGGAGCGGCTCGCGTATCATCGTCTGGAAGGTTGCCGAGATCCCCGTGTTGATGATCGGGACGTCGTTCATGATCCGCGAGATCAGGTTCCCCGTCCGTTCGTTTGTGAAGTACGCGAGGGGAAGCTCATGAATGTGCCGGTACAGGGAGTTCCTCAGGTCGCGCGTCAGCCCCTGTTCCACGTAAATCATCAGGTTCGACTGGAGGTACGCGAAGAGGTTCCTGAGGAGAAACGCGGAGACGATGATCACGCAGATGATGAAGAGTGAATCCGCGGGGTCCGGGCGGAACACGGCGTGCCGGAACGCTTCCGTGGCCGCGTCCTTTGCCGCGACGAGCCACCCCGGCAGGAATGACGACCCCGTCGCGGAGGCCGCGGAGGCCTGCCCCACCGCTCCACCCGCAAAGAGCGTCTGCAGGAGGGGGATGATGAGGTAGATCGACACGCCGCTGAAGATGGAAAAGAAAATCGAACAGATTATCGAGAGAGCCAGCGTGAGCCTGTACGGTCGGATGAAGCTGAGTATGCGGGCGTAGGTGGTCATTGTTTCCGTTTGAGGGCGTTCAGCTCGAGGTTGGTGATCGGAGGAAGCATACCCTTCCCCTCCTTCTCTCGCATCCGGTATTCCCACAGCTTTGCGTACATAAGCATCGCGTAATTCGCATCGAGCATCGCCAGGACAAACCCGTGGAACCCGTCCCTGTACCCTTTGCGCGAGAAGAACATCCGGAGGAAATGCGAGAGGGGACTGAGCACGAGGTCATGCCACGTCGCCTCCTCGTCCCGGTTGTTCTTCAGCCTGTTCGAGACATGAAGTGAGGTGTACTCGTTCATTTTCTCCACGTACGCGTAAATCGTCCCGTACGTGTGATGGTAGAGGTACCCTTTCAGCCGCCCCCTCTTCCCGCGCGTGTTGAAGCCGCCGTGGATCTCCTGGTGTTCACAGTAGTAGCTGTCCTTCCGGAAGAACCTGAACTGGTAGTCGGGGAACCATCCGCCGTGTTCGATCCATTTGCCGAACGCTTCGGGCTTCCGGATGAACTCGAACCCGGCGTACCCCCGGTCCTCCGCGAGCACATCCCGTACCTCCCCGGCAAGATCAGCGGAGACTTCCTCGTCGGCGTCGATGACAAATATCCACTCGCCCGTGGCGTAGCCGATCCCCCGCTCCACCTGCCTGCTTGTTCCAGGGTAATCGTGCTGGTAGACGCGGTCCGTATAGCGGCGTGCAAGCTCCACCGTCCGGTCCGTGCTGAAGGAGTCCACGACGACGATCTCGTCCGCCCAGCGGACGCTGTCAAGACATCGCTCGATGTTCTTCGCCTCGTTCAATGTCACGAGGACGACGCTGACCTTCTCCATAGGGTCATTGCACCACGAGGTTGACGAGTTTGTTCTTCACGACGATAACTTTCAGGACTTTCTTTCCCCCGATGTGCCTCAGCACGTCGGCGTCCGCCTGTGCGCGCTCTTGGAGTTCCTTCTCCTCGGTATCGGCCGGGACCTCGAGCCTGGAGCGGACTTTCCCGTTTACCTGAACCACGATCTCCACCGCAGACTTGCGGAGCATCAAGGGATCGTACTCCGGCCAGGGCTCGTACGCCAGAGTCCCCTCATGTCCGAGTCTTCGCCAGAGTTCCTCGGCGATATGAGGCGCGAACGGCGAAAGCAGGAGCACGAAAGGCTCGAGTAACTGGCGCGGACGGGCATCCGATTTCATCACCTCGTTCACAAATATCATCATCTGTGAGATTGCGGTATTGAACTTCAAATCCTCGATGTCATCTCCGATTTTCTTTATCGTATAATGATAAGTCGTTTGTAGATTGGTGGTTATGGGACTCACCTGAAGATTTAGATCGAGAGTATTATCTTCCGTGATGAACAGTCTCCAGACCCTGTTCAGGAACCTGTAGACTCCTTCCACCCCCCTCGTACTCCACGGTTTCATCTCTTCCAGTGGTCCCATGAACATCTCGAACAACCTGAGGGAGTCCGCCCCGTACAGTTTCACCACCTCGTCGGGATTTACCACATTTCCCCGGGATTTCGACATTTTCTTCGAATCTTCACCGAGTATTATCCCCTGGTGACGGAGCTTGGGGAACGGTTCCTTTGTGCTCAAATACCCGAGGTCAAAAAGGACTTTGTGCCAGAACCTTGCATACATGAGGTGGAGCACGGCATGCTCCGAGCCCCCAACATACAGATCGACCGGCATCCATCGCTTTTCGAGATCCGGGTCGCAGAACGATTTGTCGTCTTTGGGGCTGATATACCGGAGGTAATACCAGCAGGAGCCTGCCCACTGGGGCATCGTGTTGGTTTCCCGCCTCCCCCGCCGTCCCGTCGCAGGATCGACAACGCTGACCCACTCTTCGGCAAGTGCAAGCGGTGACTCGGTGGTACCGCTCGGCTGGAACTTCTTGAGGTCCGGAAGGAGGAGGGGAAGCGCGCCCTCAGGGAGGGGCTCCATCGTCCCGTCCTCGTAATGAATGATAGGGATCGGCTCTCCCCAGTACCTCTGGCGAGCGAAGAGCCAGTCCCGAAGCTTGAACTGCACGGCCGCCGAACCAATCCGCTTTTTCTCAAGCCACTGGATGATCGCTTTCTTCGCCTCCCCTGTCTGGAGCCCGTCGAGTGAAACCTCGCTGTTCGACGAGTTCACAGCGATCCCCTCTCCGGTAAACGCCCCCCCGCCGTTTCCCTCCCCCCGGACCACAACGGGGACAGGGAGGGAGTACTTCTTCGCAAAGTCGAAGTCCCGCTGGTCGTGTGCAGGGACAGCCATGATTGCCCCCGTTCCGTACCCCGACAGGACGTAGTCGGCGATCCAGACGGGGATGTTCTTTCCCGTTGCGGGGTTCCTTGCAAAACCACCCGTGAAGACTCCCGTTTTATCGACATCGGCTCCGCGCTCCAGGTCGCTCCTGAGTCTGGACTTCGACCGGTACGATTCCACGGCGTCACGCATTCCCGGTTCCGTCAGCGACGTCACCAGCGGGTGATCGGGAGCGAGCACCATGTATGTGGCCCCGAAGAGTGTGTCCGGCCGTGTGGTGAAGACTCTGATTTTCCCCCCTCCGCCGGGGAGCGGAAATGCGATCTCCGCACCTACCGACCGGCCAATCCAGTTCCTCTGCTGTTCCATCGTGGAGGAAGGCCAGTCCAGATCCGCAGAATCTTCGAGCAGCCTGTCCGCGTAAGCCGTGATTCTCATCATCCACTGCCTCATCGGACGGCGCTCGACAGTGTATCCCTTCTCCGTCCATTCCGCCACTTCCTCGTTCGCGAGCACCGTCCCCAGTCCCTCGCACCAGTTGACCGGGATCTCCGCGACATACGCCAGTCGGAAACGGGAAAGGATCTCCTGCCGTTCGATTGCCGGCTTCGCGCGCCACTCGTCCGCGCTGAACCCGTCTTCAACCTGAAATCCGGCAGAGCCCTGGGAGGCAAACTGCTCGATGAGCGTATCGATCGGGGCGGCCCGGCGCATGCGGGGATCGAACCACGAACCGTACATGCGGAGGAATATCCACTGTGTCCACCTGTAGTAGCGGGGGTCCGTCGTATCGACTTCGCGGGACCAGTCATAGCTGAGTCCCAGCATCTTGATCTGCCGCCGGAACGTCGCGATGTTCTGCTCCGTGGTGATCCGGGGATGGACGTTTGTCTGCATCGCGTACCGTTCGGCGGGGAGGCCGAACGCATCCCACCCCATGGGGTGAAGGACGCTGTACCCCTTCATCCTCCGGTACCGCGAGAGTATGTCTGTGGCGGTATACCCTTCGGGGTGTCCGACGTGCAGCCCCGCTCCGGACGGATACGGGTACATGTCGAGTATGTAGGCCTTCGGCTTGGACGGGACGTCTTCCGAACGGAATGTTTCCCGGTCTTCCCAGTATTTCTGCCACCGGGTCTCGATTGTCGAAAACGGGTACGGCATTCTCACGATCCGGCGAGTTGTTTTTTCGACTGTTTGATGTACAGCATCGCTGTTGCCACACTTCCCAGGCGCATCCGATCACGGATCTCGTCGGCACTTGCCCCCTCCCCCGCCATCAGTATCGCCGCAGTGTGCCTGAGAGAATACGGGGTGATGCACCTCCCCCCGTTCCCCTTCAGTCCGGCCCGCAGAAGGTAATGCGATACCCTGTCCCGCACCCCCCGCGTCGTCATCCTCTTCCCCCTTGTCCGGTTTCCGGCGCTTGCGAAAAGCGGATCCTCCGGGCCGAGCCCGGGGCGGAGCGCGAGATAAGCATCGAGGACTCCGGCAACGTCCGGCGCAAGCAGCACGGCCTGGTCCTTCCGCACGCGCCCTTTTCCCTGCACATGCAGTGTCACCCCCTCCGGGCTCTGGACCCGGTCACCTGCGTCCGCTCTAATGATCTCGATCTCCGAGAGCGCGCAGCCGAGCATCAGCCTGATGAACGCACAATCGCGCAGCCCGCGCTCGTCCGACCGTTCGACGACTGAAAGCAGGAGAGCCACCTCGGCCTGAGTAAGGGCGGCCCGCGAATGGAGCCGGGGCCGGCTGTTCCCTCCGACACGGAGCGCAGGGTTCTCCTGCATGACTCTCCTGCGGACGAGATAGTCGCAGAACCGGCGCAGTGCTGTAAGGTAGGTCGAGACGGAGACCGCGCTCAGCCCCTTCCCGGACGTCAGGTGCCGTTTGTAGCGGACGACATCCGCGGTGGTTATCTTCCCTCCCCGTTCCCGGGGGTACCACCGCACGAATTCCCTGAGCGCCCTGCCGTACGTCCCTCGAGTCTCGGGACGCATGTACCGGAGGCTCCTCAGGAATCCGTCATAGTGCTTCGCTAGGGACCCGGCGGGGAACATGGTTCGTATGTGGGGGGTGCGGGCCATGCGATGCAATAACAGAATTTAACCATTCGGGGAGTCGAATGCAACGGCGCCCCGGCGGGTTTCAACAGACGCATCAGAGGATTTTCAGCACCATCATCGTGATGTCGTCCGACTGCGAGGCCCCCTGTGTGTGCACCAGCACATCGCGATGAACTGCATCGAGAATTTCCTGTGCCGTCCCGGACATCGCCCCCCTGAGCGCCCGCTCCAGACGCTCTTCGCCGTACTCCTCCTGGGTGGTGCTCATGGCCTCACTCACACCGTCGGTGAAGAGGACCAGGGTGTCCCCCCCCCTGCACTGCGCGACCCCCTCTTCGTAGGGGACGGCGGTTTTCATGACACCGAGTATCATACCCCCCCTGTCGAGGCGGTCGAACGATCCGTCGCTGTGCAGAAGGTAGGGATAGTTGTGGCCTGCATTGACGTACGTCAGCGTCTTCCTCCCGGGGTCGAGCGCCCCCCAGAAGAACGTGACGAATTTATTCCCCCCTGTGTTCTCGCACATGAGGTCGTTGACACGGCCGGTGAGCTCGCTGAGATCCAGGTGGAGCGGCACCAGCGCCCTGATCGTCGCCTGGAGGTTGGCCATCAACAGGGCGGCGGGGGAGCCTTTTCCGGAAACGTCGCCGATGGCGATGATGAACCTCCCGTCCGGGAGCGCCAGCACGTCGTAGTAGTCTCCCCCCACCTGCCTGGAGGAAATGTTCGCCGCGCTCATCCGGAATCCCGGGATGTCGGGGAGGACGCTCGGCAGGAGCCCCTTCTGGATCTCGCGTGCGATGAGGAGCTCGTCTTCGAGCTTCTGCTTTTCGATCGCCTGTTTGAACAGGCGTGCGTTTTCGAGCGAGATGATCGCCAGGTTTCCGATCGAGGAAAGAAACTCCATGTCGGTCTGGCTGAACTCCTCCCGGCTCATCTTTTCTCCAAGGAGTATCTGTCCCCGGGATTCTCCCTGAAGCATGATCGGGACGACGATGGTTATCCCGAGTCCGGTGAGCGCCTCCCGTACGTCAACGGTCCCGCTGACGACAATGTCCGCAACCCGCACCGGCACGCTGATCCGCCCGAGCGTCGCGAGCAACTCTCCCTGGGGCACCTGCCCGGAGATCTTTGAGGCCACGATCTTCATGTCCGCGCCGTCCCGTAGGCTGATCAGGTAGCGCGCGGGGAGAAAACGGCCAAGGAGCGAGAGTTCCAGAAGGCGGACCTGCCTCTCCGGATCGAGGAGGGCGCTGAATTCCTTCCCCGTCTCGAACAGCGTGCTCAGATCCTGGATCTTTTGATCGAGCTGCCGGTTGACACGCTGGAGCTCGTTGATCGTGTGCGCTTTCTCGATCGCCGTGGCGGAAATGTTCGCCAGAGAGCGGAGATACGTCACCTCCCGCGGCGTAAGCTTCCGCTTCGTCGCGCGCGCGCCGAAACCGAGCACACCGATCGTCTTCTCCGCGATCACAAGCGGGAGGATGAGCGTCACCCCCTCCTCCCTGAAGAATTTCACCCAGCTGTGGCGCCGGGCGTCGAGGCCCGCAATCTCGAATGCCCTCCGGGGCACCGCGCCGATTTTCACGTTCTTCCCCTTGAGCCCCTGAGGGAAGCCTTTCACCATTTCCACGGAGAACTCCCCTTTCGCGTGCGCGAGGACCACCATCCCCCTGGTGGAGAGTATCTTCCCCATGATCGTCAGCAGGATGTGGCTTAGAATGAACGGGAGTTCCAGTGAGGAGTTGATGACCGTGCTGAACTCGAAGAGCGCCGCATTTTCAAACCGGCTTTCGGAGGATTCGGCCTCCGCCGAGGCCGTCGCGGAGGATGGGGGGGAACTGCGGGGTCGCGCCATTGAGGGGGAAGTTACCGGGGAAGGTACTTGGTCAGTCGCAGCTCGTTGGATTTTCCGGGTGCAATGGAATACTCCACCCTGTCCATGAGGGATTTCATCAGGTGCACGCCGAGCCCTCCACGCCGGAAGTGCGTGAGGTACTCCTTCATGTCGGGGGCCTGGACCTGCGTGGGGTTGAACCGGAGTCCCTCATCCTGGATCACCACCTCAAACGTGCCCGTCCCGGCGATCACGTTCACCCTGATGATCTTCGTCGGGTCGGACCGGTATGCGTGCTTGATCACGTTGGTGCAGGCTTCATCGACGGCAAGGGCGATCTTGCTAATGTCCTCGTCGCCGAACCCGAAGGCCCGCGCGGCCTCCGAGACGAAATCGCGGACAGCGATGAGCCTTTCTGTCCGGCTCTCGACCTGTATGCTTACGGTCTTCACGTGCTATTTCGCTTTGGGGAAAAACCGCGTCACAGCTTCCTGTTCGTCTTTGAATATCTCGTACAGAAGCGGGAACCCCAGCAGGTCGAAGACGTTGTACACCTTCGGGGACATGTTGGTGAGCTTGATGTCCCCCTTGGCGTTCCGGACGTCCTCGATGAACGCCATGAAGACCCCCAGTCCCGCGCTGCTGATGTAAGAGAGGTCCCTGCAGTTGACGACGATCCGGAACCGCTGGCTCCTCAGGAGGCTCTGGAAGGCCTCCTCCAGCTTCGGCGCCGTGTGGGCATCGAGGTACCCCTTGAGCTCCAGGATGTTGACGTTCTCCACTTCGCGTTGCCCGATCTTGAATTCACTCATCGATGGTCCTCCGGTTTCGAATCGCGCGTTAAGGGCGCCTGTCAGATCCGTTCCATTTCAACACGACGAGCGTCAGGTCGTCGTCGTTCGCCCGGTGCTCCGTAAACCTGCTGACGGTCGCCAAAATCTCTTCCTTGATTCCGGCCGCGTTCTTCCCCCGGGCCTCGCGTGCCGTGGCCATCAGGCGTTCGTAGCCGAACTCGTCGTCCCCGCAGCGCGCCTCCGTGACACCGTCCGTGTAGAGCACGCACACGTCTCCCGCACCGAGGACAATCACTTCCTCCTGGATCGCGTCGTCGAATGTCGGTCCACGGCTCAACCCCATCCCCAGGCCGTTCGGGCGCACATACGCCACATCATCCCCGCTGATGTGAAGCATCGGACAGTGCCCCGCACGCGCCACGGTGAGGCGGCCCGACTGCAGGTCCAGCATGGCATAAATTAAGCTAACGAACGAGTGTTTGTCAATAGAACCGGCCAGCGCCTCGTTCGCCCTCACCATAAATTCCTTCGGCGAGGAGCAAATCCGTCCGAGCGCCTGGAAGATCCCCTTCATCTCCGACATGTAGAATGCCGCCGATACTCCCTTTCCCGAGACGTCCCCGACCGCGATCCCGATCCGTCCATCGCCGAACTCCATGAAATCGTAGTAGTCCCCTCCGACCTCAAATGCCGGCGTCGAGATTGCGTCGAGATCGATGGTGGGAGCCACGGGCACGTACTGGGGGAGCAGGCGCTTCTGCATCTCCTGGGCGACGAGCATCTCCCGGTAGAGCCTCTCCTTCTCGAGAGATTCCCTTATGAGCCGCGAATTCTCGATGGCCACTGTCGCCTGGTCGGCAAACGCGGAGATCGCATCGACGTCGTCTCTGACAAAACCGAACGATTCCTTTTTCGCCGCATAGAGTATGCCGGCCAGCCCCGTGTGCGAGACGAGCGGGACGACGACGAGTGAGCCCGCGATTCCCCGGCGTTTCTTCAGATGCACGAACCGCGGGTCGCGTTCGATGTCATCCACCACGATCGCCTTCCGGTCGCTCACGATACTGTCCCGGATCCCCCGCCGTTCCGGAGAGACAAGCAGGTCGATCTCCTCCTGCGTGATGTT
>PMJR01000081.1:14303-33570 GCA_003158475.1 Ignavibacteriota bacterium
CTCCGAGCGCTTCCTGTCGAATGCCTCCGCGGTCGGCAGGTGGAACAGCGTGCTCACGAAGGCCATCCCCGCATAGAGTGACCCGAAGATCGTCACCAGCTGTATGAACTGGTGCAGCGGATGGGAGTAGTAGAGGAGCGATCTCTTCAGAAGCGTGCCCCCACCGACCTGGACGGCAAGCGCGGTGAATCCGACGAACAGGAAAAACCCGCACGCGAGGCTGAAGAGCTTCTCCCGCTTTGTCAGATAGACGATCCAGGGGAGCCGGAACGAATTCATGACTGCGAAGAGGATCGAGAGCCCGAACAGTATGCTCGTCGCAAACCACGAATCGAGCGGGCGGGTCGTCAGGCACGACGCCGACGTCCCGAGGAGGAGCGCGGAAAATATCAACCAGTTCCGCCGTGCAGCGGGCTTGCGGTTGATCAGGATCAGGTCACGGAGCAGACGGAAGACGATGATGGAAAATATGCCGAAGGCGATCGCGACGAGCGAGGCCAGGAAAATGCTGGGATAGTCGAGCGGGACCAGGGCCTGGTTTTTCGTATCGAATCCACCCACCCCCGATGCCGACAGCCCCAGCGCCGCGAGAATCATCGCGCACATGGTGATCAGGACGAACCCGAGCTTCCGCACCGGCGTGCTCTCGCGCCTGGACGCCAGTGCGTCGATGACAACGTACAGAAGTCCCAGCGAGCCGATGATCAGCAGCTCGCGGATCAGCCCGAGTCCCATGAGGTCGAGCTCGACATTCTTCTCCACGACGTCGAGCGCGAACTTGAAAATCACGAGGAGGAAGGCCCCTCCGAGAAGGAACACTCTGCGGAGTTTCATCTGGGCCCCATCCCCCGGGTGCCTATACCGTGATCGTCAGCCACGAATCGCTCCTGTACTTCCGGTAAATCAACAGCGAATAGGAGATAATGTACATCGGGAGGGCGAACCAGGCCCCCGGCAGGCCGAACCCGGCCTTGACGCCCAGGACATAACACACGGGGAGAAAGACCACCCAGTGCGTCAGCACCTCGATAAACATGACGTACACCGTCGCGCCCGCCGCCTGGAGCGCGTGGGCCAGGACGATCCCCGAGGCATAGAATATCTGCGCGGCACCGGCAATCCGGAGGATCGGCCTCGCAATTTCGGTGACCTCGCGGTTCGTCGTGATGAGTATGATCACCAGATCGGGGAGGAGTATGAACACGGCACCCAGGAGTATCGTGAAGTACGTCGCCAACCGCGCCGACTCGAGCCCGTATCTCCGCGCCAGCTGCCGTTTCCCGTTCCCCAGGCTCTGCCCGACGAGCGTCTGCGCCCCGACGCCGAATCCGAAACAGGGGAGGAACGACATGAACAGCGCGGTAATTACGACCTGGCTCGCCGCCTGCTGGACGGTGCCGATCATCCCCGTAATCGAGACGAACACGAGGAATCCGAGCAGGATCAGAATGTTCTGGAACGAGACAGGAACGGAGATCTTGACTATCTGACGGAGCAGGTCGCCGCTGATCCTCACGCGGGAATAGTATCTATATCTTGTTCGGTACCGGCGGAGAAAAGTTACACTCAGAAAGAACAGACAGCCGACGATGTTGCTGATGGCGTTGGAGGCGCCAGCCCCGGTCAACCCCATCGGACGCAAGCCGAAGGCCCCGAATATCAGGACGTAGTTGAGCGCGATATTCGTGAGGTTGATGATGATCGCCGAATACATGAAGATTTTCGTGTCCCCTATGCCGTTGAAGAAACCGCGGTAGGAGACAACAAACAGGAAGAAGATGAGGCCGAAGAAGCGCCACTGCATGTACCCGGTCCCGGCGACCGCCACCGCGGGGTCGCTCGAGAAGAAGTCGATGACGTTGTACGAAAAGAGGTAGCCGGGAGCGCCGAACACGAGGCCCAGGACAAGGGCGAGGAGGAGGGAGTTGTTCAGCACGCTCCCGGCCCCCGCGTAGTCTGTCTCGCCGGTACGCCGGGCCACGAGCACGTGCGTCCCGGTCGCCAGGCTGGAGAAAACGCTGGTGATGGCCCATGTGGCGAGCATGCCGAGTCCCATCGCAGCCAGGACAACGGAGGTATTTTCCAACCTCCCGACCATCGCCGTGTCCACCACGGAAACAACCATCTGCGCGGAGAGTCCGGCGACAGCAGGAGCCGAAATCCTCAAAACAGTGCGCGTGAGTGGTTTGTCCGGAAGGAAGCCCATGCAGTCCCGCAGAACGACCCTGATCTGTTGTGAAACCGCCGCTTCAGGCGGGGTCAACGATGGCGCGCCGGGCGACGTCGGCGATCACGCCGCTTTGTGGCGTGACGTTATACCGAGAGCTGGGCGATGAACCTGTCGGCGTCCCGTGCGAAGGCTGTGGCCGGGTAGTTTTTCTTGATGCGCTTGTAGAGTTCGATCGCCTTCTCTTTTTCCGCCGCCTGACTGTAGTCCCGCGCCGCGTTGTTCAGATTCTCCGCCGCGCTGACGTCCTTTGGATACTGCGTCGCCGCTTTCTCGAAGGACGCGGCGGCCTCCTTGAACATGCCTTTTGCTTCATAGCAGGATCCGATGCCGGACAGGCGTGAAACCGAGAGAAGCTCCCCCGTGGGGCTGTATTCTTCAAATTCCTTGAGCGCATCGTCGTACCTGCCGAGCTGGGCATACGCGCTGGCAAGGTAGAATCTCGCGAGTTCGCCCGTCGCCGACCCTCCGTAGTTGTCGACAATGGCCTTGAGCCCCTGCACGTTCCTCTCGGGGATCCCGTCGACAGACTTCTGGAACTGTCCCGCGTCGAACGTTTCGAAAATGGCTCCCAGGGCGGCAATGGCCTTCTCGTTGTTCTCGGACCGGTTCTTGAGGAAGATGACGGTCGCGAATACGGCGACAACGACCGCGGTAACCACGATGCTGATCGTTCGCTTGTTCGCTTCATAGAACGACGTCAGCTTCACGTATGTTGAGACCAGCGCGTCTTCCTTCAGGTCTCTCCTTGAGATTTTCTTCTTCGGACGGAGCATCGCGTTGAACGGTCCTTCACCGGTTATGTGAGTGCATGCGGATAATTACCGTGCGCCCGTCGGGAGTCGAACCCGAAACCTTTGGCTCCGGAGGCCAACGCTCTATCCAATTGAGCTACGGACGCAATGATCCCCAGGCGGGGTCGACGATGGCGCCCGGGCGCCATCAACGGCCACGACGCTTTCGAGCGAGGCTAACTTATCATAAAATATACGACATACGGCGATCTGATGCAAGCAATCCCCCCGAAAGTCGCAACAGGAGGAGTATGATGAGCATCAGTACGACCGAATACGCCGCCGCAGCCCCGATATTGAACAGGCGGAGCTGTGCGAGTATCTCAACGGACACCGGGCGGCTGTCATATGTATAGAGAAGTATGGAGGAAACGAATTCACCCAGCGATCCGATCAGGACGAGCACGCCGCCGGAGAGGATCCCCGGAAGGAGAGCGGGGAGAGCGACGGAGCGAAACCTCCGAAGCGGGCCTGCACCAAGACCCGAGGCCGCCTCCAGGAGCGATCCGTCCATTCCTTCGAGCGAGGCGGCGACCGAGCGGATGACCACGGGATACTCCCGCACGAAATACGCCAGCGGGAGTATCCAGAATGTCCCCACGAGGAGAGCCGGGAGGCCCGGGAGCACCGGTCTGTTGAACGCAAGAATAAACGCGACGGCAACGACGGTCCCCGGGACGGCATAGGGGAGAGTGAGCGCGAGGTTCGCCCATGTGCTGAACACCCGGTTCCTCGTCCTGGAGACCAGGAACGCTGCCGTAACGCCGAATGCCAGCGACGCGGCTAGCGCCAGGAGGGCCATCTCCAGGCTGTTCACTACCGGCACCAGGAGGGAAGCATCTGCGAAGAAAGCGGTGTAGTTCCCCAGGGTGTACGCAGACGGAACCCACTGTGTAGTCCATGACCCTTCGCGCGCGAGCGAGAGGGCGAGTATGGCTATCACGGGGAGGAGCTCGACGGCGAGAAGCGTGAATGCGGCAACGACCATGACCCGGCCTGGGAGTTTCCCCGGAGTAATAAGTCCCGCGGAGGCGGGACCTTTCCGCGCATAGCCTGAGGGGCGGGCGGGGCCGAGTGTGAGGAAGAGATAGAAGGCAAGAGACACGGCGGTCAGGAGGACCGATTGCGCCGCGGCAAGGTCCATGTCGCCGTTGAGCTTCGAAGCGTAGATCTGGAGCGTGATGAAGTGCTTCCCCCCGGCAAACAGAAGGGGCGCTGTGAATGAGGCCATGCTGGACATGAACGTGAGCGCCGACGCAGCAAGGAGTCCCGGCCGGAGCTCGGGGAGGACGACCCGGACGAATGTGCGCCAAGGGCCGCTGCCGAGTCCCGTCGCGGCTTCGAGCTGTGATCCTTCGAGTGTGCCGAGCGCTGCGGAGACGAAGAGATAGAAATAGACGTGGAACGAATAGACATGCACAAGTATCACGCCGGCGATTCCCCCCGCCGGGAGCACGGGCCCGGCTGTACCGAACAGGAGCTGGAGCCCCCGGGGGATTATCCCGGTCTCACCGAAGACGAAAAGGAACGCGATGACGCCGACAAGGGGAGGCAGGGCGACCGGAAGGACCGCCAGCCGGGCCAGGAGAGGCCGCAGGGGAAAACGGCATTGCGTAAAGACGAACGCGAGGAACAGTCCGATCACGCCGCTGAAGACCACGGAGACGACCGACACGTAGACCGAGTTCCCTACCGCCTCGAGGTTGACCCGGTTCGACATATCGAACAGGAACCGGTAATGGTCCAGTGAGAGCTCTCCCCCGGCGTGCAGGCTCTCCGCAACCGTTGCCCCAAGCGGGTAGAGGACGAAGATCCCGAAGACCGCCACGAGGAGTGAGATTGCCAGGAGTGTTGCCGGCGACCGGGATCTCATCGCCTGGCCGCATAAAGGGAACAATGGCGCCAGTCAACCCGGAGGGAGACACTCGTCCCCGGAACAACGCTGCCGGTCTCCGGCGTGCTCACGACAAGCGCCTTCAACACCCGGCCTCCGGCGAGAAGAGTGAACGTGGTCGTGAACCCGGTGTATTCACGGGATCGGACCGTTGCCTGCATGACTCCACCCTCCTCCCCTTCCGCCAGCGACAACCCTTCCGGCTTGATAGCCAGGACCGCCGGTCCCGGCTCGGGCGAGGGAAAACCCGCGGGAATGGCGAGAGAAATGCCGCCCCAGGAGACGAGGCGCTGCGGGCCGTTGAGGTCACAGTCGATCAGCGTCGCTCCCCCAAGAAATTCCGCGACAAACGTACTCGCGGGACTATTGTACAGCATTCCCGGATCGCCCGACTGCTCCACCCGACCAGCCCGCATCACCGCGATCCGGTCCGCCAGGCTCATCGCTTCCCCCTGGTCGTGCGTCACGTACACGGTCGTGATACCGGTCGAACGCTGGAGCGTGCGTATCTCTTCCCGGGTCTGCAGCCGGAGGGCGATGTCCAGATTGCTCAGCGGTTCGTCAAACAGGAGGAGGCGGGGGCGTATCACGAGCGCACGCGCCACTGCCACCCGCTGCTGCTCCCCCCCGCTCAACGCCGGAACGGAAGAGCGGCTCTTCTCCGACAGCCTGACGCTCTCCAGCGCGGCCAGAACCTGAGACCGGATCGCGTCATTGGAGAGTTTGGGGGAGAGTTTGGGGAAGAGTTTCGCGGAGGCCTTCCGGGCCCGCAGGCCGAACGCGACATTCTCGAACACGGTCATGTGCGGGAAGAGGGCGTAGTTCTGGAACACCATCCCTATCCCCCGCTCCTGCGGCCTGAGCGACGTGATGTCCGTGTTCCCCAGGAACACTTTCCCGGAGTCCGGATGTTCGTAGCCGGCGATCATCCGCAGGAGCGTCGTCTTGCCACATCCGCTCGGGCCGAGTATCGCGAAGAACTCCCCCGAGGCGATTTCCAGATCAGTGGGGCGGACTGCGGCGAACGGTCCGAAGTTCTTCGATAAGCCTTTCAGGCTGAGCGCGGACATGGATTACTCCGCACCGGAGGCCGCGCCGCGACCGCGGACCTTCTCGTCCCAGGTCTTCATCCACTCCTTCTCGTGGTCGGCAAGCGTATCGAAATTCACGGGGAGCGCCCGTATCTCCAGCTTCTGCATCCAGGGTGGAAGATCGGATGGGGGGATGTCACGCCGCGCCGGGATCCTGAAGAATTCACGTGCCTGGCGTGTCATGCCCGGGCGCGAAGTGACGAACTCATAGAATCGTTTCGCCTCCTCCGGGTGTTTCGCCCCACGGACCAGCGCGATCCCGTCCGTGATCAGGGGGGTTCCCGAGGCGGGGAGAACATACGCGAAGGGATAGTGATGAGTCTCCACCTGGAGCATCACGTCGGGAAGGTCCCAGAGAGTCACGAGCCCCTCCTCGCGGGCGATGGCAATGTACAGTTGCGTCGGATCAGCGGCATATGTCTTCGTGTTCGCATCGAGCTTCCGGAGCCACTCGAATCCCGACCCGGGGCTCCCTCCCCGCTGCATCTCACGCAGGATGATCGATGAGAATATGATGCGCATTGTCCCGGACGCCAGGGGGGATCGTATGACGATCTTTCCACGCCACGCCGGATCGAGCAGGTCGTCCCAGTCCTTCGGCGCCTGGGCCGGCGTGATCCGGTTGCTGTTGTACATTATCACCTCGGGCGTGAGAAAGGTCCCGTACCAGAACCTCCCCGGGCTCCTGTATGCCGGGACGGACACGCTGTCCCATGACGGAACATATCGTTCCAGGAGCCCCTCCCGCTCCGCGCGCGCGAACGCCGTCATAGGCCCCCCCCACCAGATATCCGCCTGGGGGTTCTCTTTTTCCGTCCGGACCCTGTCGTACACGTCCTGTGAGCCCATGTCCAGCCACTGCACGGCACACTCCGGGTGGGCCTGTTCATATTCCCGGGCGAAGGAAACGAGCAGTTCCTTCCCGTGAGGGGAATAGACGACGATCGGTGTCACGCCGCTCTTCGAACATCCGGCGCAGGCGAGCCCGACCGCCAGCACGAGGAGGGGCTTCATGGTGCCGGTGGCCGATGAAAGGGATAGGAGAGCATGTTCGCAAAACAGCGAAATGCGCCGGAGTTTCCCTCTTTCAACTGACGGTACCAGACATAGCACGTGTAGATATACGACCCCTTGCCGTACGGCGCCTCGAGGTAGCCTGAATCCAGTTGCAGTTCGTCCGGGTCGGCGGAGGAGATGAGGCGGGTGTAGTTCCCCGGGACGCCCGACGGGAAATAGAGTCCCCGCTCCTGTATCCAACCCAGCCAGTCGGATTCCCCGATACGATTCGGGATGTTCAACAGGGGATGCGAGGGAGCGAGGACCCGGATGGGGGCCTCTTCGACGCACACCCGCCTGCCGCTGAGCTGGAACGGGAACGGGGCATATTCCGGTTTCCACTCACGCTCACGCTGGTACATCACCACCAGGTTTCCCCCCGAGCGGACGTAGTCGAGGAGCCTGGAATTATGTTCCCTGAGTGTGTCGCGCAGAAGGTAGGCCCGGATGTCCACCACAATTGTGGTATAGCGCGCAAGTGACCCTGAACGGAGTTCCGCGTCGGAGACCAGTGCGTAGTCCACGCCGAGCGTCCGGGCGGCGGACTCGATCGTGTTGTCCTGGCTCCTGATGATGCCGACATGGACCCCCGGGTCCACCGCTGCTGCGATCACATGGACACTCACCGGGACGCTCGCAAGCTCCGTCCGCAGATGTATCGTGTACGCGCCGGGTGGCAGGTCGGCAGGGGGGCGCACGCGGAGTGAGCCGGCGGCGGAACTATCTTCGGAGGCGATCACGAAGGGAGCGTTGTCGGCCGACCAGCCCTGGGTCGCCCGTATGCCGACACGCCCTGCGGTCTTGTGGGGGAGGAAGTTGCGTACCGTGTAGCCGATTACAAATCCTTCACCGACCCGGGAACGGAGGAGCGCGACGGAACGGGGGTTGACATCGATCGTGACAGGAGGGGCGACATCGAATGACGGGACCACGGTGAGCCTGACGGGGTGTCCTCCGACCGTCAGGTCGACACGCGCCGAGAGCTCCTGCCGGCGCTCGATCGACCGGTACTGCGTGATCGTCCGGGGGAGTGTCTGCTGCGCGTCTTCCCCGATGGTGAGCGTGTACGTGCGGCGATCCGTCCCCCCGGTGATGACGCCCGGGACGTCCGGTTTCGCGTCGATCACCCAGCCCGCAGGGGGGCGGAAACTCCACCGGACATCCCCCAGGCTGCAGGCGGCGGATGAGACGGTGAGGTCACAATCGACCCTCTGGCGGGGCACGACGACCGAATCTTCAAGCCGGAATGCGGCCGTAATGCCGCACGCGGCGGCGGCCAGGTTTCCCGCTTCGACGTCCCAGTGCCCGAGCATCCGGCGGGCAAGCTCGGAAAGTCCCGGTTTCGTCCTGAGAGAGTCGCACCGCGAATTCACCGCCGCGACAAGCGCCAGCATTGAATCCTGCGGCATCCCTTCGCGGAGCCTGTCCAGGTCGCGACGGACTCCGCCGAGCATTGCGACGGAGGGATCGCGGAAAAAATCGATGCCGGAAAAGAAACTCGTGCTGTCCGTTTCATACAGGCTGTTTGCGCGGACCAGCCTGTAGAGGCTTTTCCCCCTCGTGAACGCGCGGAGGTTCGCCCGCTCCATCCCCTGGGTCCTGTGCTTGCGGAGAGCCTCAACCGCGATGTCGAGATATGTCTTCCCCCGCCCGGAGTCGAGCGCATTGATATCTATCGAGACGTCCGCGACCGGCTCGAACCGGCCAAATGCCCTGAAGAAGAGCTTCCGCGGCTGCCAGATCGTGATCCCCTCCTCCCGGAGCTGCTCCGGAAAGAAGGTGGAGTCCGCGGCCGCGTCGAATGCCGCGATCGCGGTGATCGCGACCGCCTGGTGGTTGCCGTGCCCGTCGATCGTGTTGTGGTTTGTAAAGAGGACATCGGGCTTGTATTTCCTGATGACGTACACCAGGCGGCGCAACGCTTCCCGCTCCCCCCCCCATTTTTGAAACGTCTCCGAGGCGGTCTTCGAATAACCGAAATCCAGGAAATTCAGGAAGTGGACCTCGGCGCCCAGCACCCGCCCCGCCTCCTCCGTCTCGCGCGAGCGGAGGACGCCCAGTTCCTCGTAGAGTTCCGGCCCTTTCTCGTTCTGCCCCCCCTCGCCCCGCGTGAAGAGCACCGAGTAGGTGCGCACGCCGAATTTCAGCCGGTAGTACGCCAGTGTCGCCCCGTCTTCGTCGTCCGGATGGGCCGAGATGTCCATCAGCACACCATCCTGAGAGAGGTCAAGAAGGGCCTGGCGTGAATCGGGGGACTGCTCCTGGGCCCGGAGCACAAACGGAAGGAGAACCGCCAGCAACAGAAGAAATACTCTCCTGCACATAGTCATCTCACCGGAGTATGATTGGGACGATGCGTTTCAGATCCTCATACGAGACCACGCCTTCGCGGATCAGCCGCGGGACGGGTTCGGATACATCCACAACAGTCGAAGGGAGCGCACGGGGGAGAACCCCCCCGTCGATGAAGAGATCCACGCCCGGGCCGAGGGCCAGCTCGATCTCGCGCACGCCGAACGGCACCGGCTCCCCCGAGATGTTGGCGCTGGTGGAGGTCAGCGGACAGCCGCCGAGTTCGCTCAGGCGCAGGCAGAGTCGGTTCGACGGCACCCGCACGCCGATCTTCCCCGACCCCCCCGTCGCAGCCTCAGGCGCGTGGGTCCCGCACCGGAAGAGGAGCGTGAGCGGTCCGGGCCAGAAGGATGCCATCAACGACCTCCCTGCCTCCGTGACCTCGTCTGTCAGTGCGAGGGCCGCACCGGGGCTGTGGACGATCACCAGGACAGGCTTCGTTTCCCTTCGCCTCTTGATCGCCTGAACACGCTTCACCGCTTCAGCGTTCCAGGCGTTTGCGCCAAGGCCATAAATCGTGTCGGTGGGATAGACAATGACGCCCCCCGCCTGTATCACTTCCGCGGCCAGGATCAGAGCCCGGTCCGCCGGCTCGTTCATATCGACGGTCAGCCGTAGTGCCATCGGTGTTCTCCGGAATGACTTCAGGACGGACGATCAGACTTCCCGGCCAGAAGTGCCAGCGTTTCGTTCCGGACCCGCTCCGCGGATATCCGGTTCATGCAGTCGAACGTCCCGGTCGGGCACCGCCTCCCCCCGTGGATGGAACAGGGACGGCACCAAAGACCCGGCGTCTCCACCACCCGGTCTCCGGGACCGGGGGGCGCGAATCCGAACGACGGGAGCGTGGGTCCGAATATTGCCACCACGGGGACGCGCATCGCGACCGCCAGATGCACGGGAGCGCTGTCGTTGCTCACGAGAGCGGCGCATCTTCCAAGAATGTCCGCCGACTCGAGGAGCGAAAACCTCCCGGAGGCGTCCGCCAGGTGCGTGTCCCTCGCAGCCGCACCCAACCGCGAGCAGAGGGCCCTGTCCGCTTCACCGCCGACAAGCACCACGTGCCACCCCTCATCAAGGAGGGACCGGATCAGTGAGGTGAACTTCGATTCGGGCCATCGTTTGGTGTTCCAGACGGACCCGGGCGCCACGGCGATACAGGGGGGCGTCTGCAGGACCGAGTCCGGACCGAAGCATCCCCGCATGAATGCATCGACGGCCAGCCTGTCCGCTTCCGAGGGGCAAAGTCGTGGAAACCGGATTCCGGGGGAGGAGACACCGAGGGGGACCGCGAGGGCCAGATTCCTTTGTATCTCGTGGTCCGTTGAGACGTATCGTACGCTCTGCGTCAGGAGAAACCTCCCGGCGCTGGTGTCAAATCCGATCCGCACCGGTATCCCGGCGAGACGACAGAGGAGAGCGCTCCGGAAGGATCTGTGCGGAATCAGCGCGACTTCGATCCCGGCCGCTCGAAGCCGGGACGCCATCCGCATGAGTCCCCGCATGCCGCGGTCGGCGCCCCTCTTGTCATACACCATGACACGGCCGACGGCGGGATGGTTTGCCAGGAGCTCTTCCGCCGCGGGAATCGTCACGGCCGTTATCATGGATTCGGGGAATTTCTCGTGGAGGAGCTGGAGCAGCGGGAGCGCAAGTATCACATCGCCGACGAAGGCGGTCTGGACCACAAGGATCGAGCCGGGAGCGGTCATAGCACGCTCTGGCCGGCGGAATCGAACCGGCCCGCATCATCGGCGCGCGAGCGGTAGAACTCCGTGTGTTTCCACCGTTTGTGCATCCAGAGCCAGTGATCGGGGTGCTGCCGGATGTACCGTTCGAGTATCGCGGTGTGGCGCCGGGTGAGTTCGACGATCCTCTCCTCGGATGTGCCCGTCAGTCCCTTCCTGTCGACTTCTTCATACACCGTCCTGTACGTCCCGTCAGGCTGTCGAATGAAGAAGAACATGACGATGGGGGTGTCGCACTTCACGCTGAACGACGCGGCCCCCCGGTGGGTGGCTGCGGGGCGGCCGAAAAAATCGATGAAGAGCGATTCCCGCGACCCGCTCTGGTCACCAAGCATCCCGACGATTTTCCCCGCACGGAGGAGCCTCATGACTTCCCTCACCGACTGGTGCATCGTAACGGTCCCGCTCCCGAACCTGTTCCGGTTCGCCGTGATGACCGCATCGATATAGCGGTTGCGCTGCGGCTGCGCGATGGCGATAACCGGACGGCCCAGCCGCAGACTCATGGAAGTCACAATGAATTCCCACGCACCGAAATGCCCGGAAAGGAGTATGAGTCCCTTTCCCCGGGCCAGAGCGTCAAGCGGAACCTGCGGGTTTTCGAGCGTCATCGTGCTGCGGAGCTCTTCCTCCCCGGCACCGCCGGACCAGAGCATCTCCATGAGCGCGCGTCCGTACCCGCGGTATGCCCCGCCTGCGATCGCCCGGATCTCCGGCTGCGGCTTTCCGGGGAAGGCGTGTGTCAGGTTGTCAAGGCAGATCTTCCTGCGGTACCCCGCACATCGCCAGACGAACCCTCCGAGTGCCGAACCTAGTTTCCCCGCGCCCCGGTAGGAGAGCCCGCGTGCAATCCGGTTGACCGGAATGAACAGCGCGTACTCGAGGAGGCTTTTCAGCGTGCGAAGTTGCATCGGGAGAACCTGTCGCACCGGTCCGGGTCAATTCGACTGCTGTGCGTATTGCATCCAGTTCGCGTCGTGCAGCTCGTTTCTGTGCGTCGAATTGACGAGCTCGTAATCCGCCCCCTGGATCCTCTGGAGGAAATCGAATTCCACCCCTCCCTGGATATTGTTGAACGTCCAGATCTCGTACGGCTTCGTGTCAGATTCGTTCGGATGACGTTCGATGTCGTCGGGGGGTCCGTACACGATGTAGACGCGCCCCCTGTCCGTCCGGTACCCCTCGCGCCCCAGCATGCCGAAGTTCTCGTTTGCGTGCGCCACCCGCGCCATGTACAGGTCCCTCGCCCCGGGGGGGCGACGACGCCATACGTCGCTCAGGAATTTTCGTTTGACCTCCATCCCGCTGAGCTGCTTGTACTGGTTCAGCTCGGCATCGGACAACTCGTACCTCGACCATTTGAAATCGCGGTCCAGCTCCTGCTCCTCCATCGAGCCGTAGGCCGCCATCGGTAGGGATGACCCGAGCGAAAGAAGCGTGGAATCGACCCCGAGCGTGGGGTTGAACACATAAAACTTCCGGGAGGATTGTGCCAGCGGGTGTTTCGTCGTGTCCAGGAGCGCAACCACGAGCGAATACGTTCCGCTCTTGAACCTGTTCGCCGCGACCTGGTCGACGAGCACCGCGGATTCGCCGGAGCGCTTCTTCTGCCGCTCGTGTGCAATGATCTCCTTCCCGACGGCATCAAAGACCGAGGTTCGCATCGTCAGGTCGCTCCGGTCCTCCCCCAGGAGAAGATTATACGCCTCGAGGTAGAAATAGCACATCTGCGACTCGCTGTAGAGTCCCCCGACATTAGGTATGACGTCGAGCGTATTCTTGTAAAAGGGGCTCTCTTTCCCCCCCGTCCTGATTGCAGCCGCGAATTCAATATCACTCATCGCGACACGGTCGGTCGGCGGCGGCGCGACAGGCATCCGGACGCTGATGCTGTCCCGGCGGCCGGAGGCCTGCCGGTCCCGGCCGAGCAGCTTGACGACGTACTCGCCTGCGCGGAGATGGACGGGGTAGACCCCGACGAGGTTCATCCCCCGTGAGACGGCCGCCGTATCGGGAATTCTCGCCGGAACAAGCCAGCGGTCCCCGAAAGCAAGCGAGTCGCCGATCCTCCCCGTCAGCACCAGGTCCGCAGCTCCGCTCCATCCTGCGCTGTCCCGCTGGAATGTCAGGCCATCCCGGTTGATCGAATAATGGAACTCGACGAGCGATGTGCTGTCATCCGCTCCCCGGAACCGGGCGATGTCCACTGAGATCCGCAAGGGTTCCTTTGCCGGGTACGTCTGTGCCGGGGAATTCCCGTTCCCTGCGGCAACGAGACAGGCGGCACAGAGAAGTATCAATGATCGGTTCATGGCATCTCTCGCATAGGGAATGTATACACAGACTCTCCGCGGAGGGGAGACTACTCCCCCATAACCTTGATGATAACCCGTTTCCGGCGCCGGCCGTCGAACTCGGCGTAGTAAATCTGCTGCCAGGGGCCGAAATCAAGGTCACCCGCGGTAACAGGAACAATGACTTCGTGGTGAACCAGGAGGCTCTTCAGGTGGGCGTCGCCGTTCGTCTCGCCGGTGCGGTGGTGCCGGTAGTGCGCATCGAACGGAGCGATCTTCTCCAGCCACTCGTCGATGTCCTGTATCAGGCCGGTCTCCGCATCATTGACGTAAACGCCGGCGGTGATGTGCATCGCGGAGACCAGCACCATCCCTTCCCGGACACCGCTCCGGCGGAGGACGTCGCGCACCCGCTCCGTAATGTTGATGTATTCGCGCTGTTTTGAAGTTTCGAACCAGAGGTACTCGGTGGCAAATCTCATTGCGTCATGGTTTTGACCTTCTCGATCACTTCCCCCATGGAGAACGGCTTGGAGAAGAACTCGTCCGCTCCTGCTCTGAGGACCATCTCACGCACGTTTCTGGACCCGAAGCCGCTCGTCCCGATGATCTTCACGGTCGGCCGGGTGGCACGGACCTGCGAGATGAGTTCAACCCCTCCCAGTCCCGGAAGACCGAGATCGGTAAGCACCAGATGGATCGCACCGGGATGGTCCTCCAGCGCCTTCAAGCCTTCAATCCCGTCGGCCGCTTCGAAGACCTCGAACTGCGCCGCGCTGAGCATGATGCCGAAGAGCCGGCGGAGATCCCCGTCATCCTCGACCACAAGCACACCCCTCCTCCCCGCCTCTGGCATCGCAAACCCCTATGACAGTTGCAGCACCGGGATGTGAAGGAGACCCGTTCCCCGCCCCTGCGGGCAAGCCTGGAGAGCAAATGTAGAGATTGCAAAGATGAACTGCAACCGGCTCTTACCATTTCGGGGCGGATTTGCTATATTCCAGCATGGCAAAACTCGATCTCATTCTTTTTGCCGCGTTCGGATCGATCGCCCTCTTCTCGCTCGCCGGAGCGTTTCTGACATTCCGCCAGGCCCTCCGTGTATCGGGAAAGCGGGACGGCGATCTTAAGATGTTTTTCTGGGCGGCGGGGACGATGATCTGTCTGATCATCGCGGGAATGAGCGCGGCGTACATTCTCCTCCCGATATTGTTCCACCTGTAGGACCCCGCCCGCCGCGCACTCGCATCATGCACATTCCCTGGTTCCTGATGAAGACCGGTTCCGCCGCCACGCTCATTCTTGTTACGCTCGCCCAGACACTCGGTTCCCGGCCATTCCCGGGACCGCGGGCCGGGGGGGCGGGCGGTGAACCGTTTGAAACATTTTCTGCACGGGTGGCACTGGCGGCATGCGGGGGCACGTGCTATTCACATCCTTTCCGGCCAGTGGCCGGGCCGGCGGCCCGGCCGGCATCCTTGCTGGACAGCCTGGGGATCAGGTCGCGCGGCAGATCCCGTCAATTCTGCTACACGAACAAGGCCGGCGCGTTCTTTTACGGGGAGAGCAACGGGGCCAGCATAGCGGGATGGGAGGGATTTACCGTTGAAGGGCACAACTACCTCGAGGACTACGTGCTGGAAATTGACGGCGCACCCCTGGATCGGTTGGGGTCGGTGGCCACGGTTTTCCCGGACTTCCTCAGGAGGGAGTATCCGGGAGGCATCGTCGAAGAGCTGAGGCCCGCCGACAGTATCGCGGCGCTCACCGTCACGATCGTCTCTCCTCATCCCGTGGAGGTGAAGATCGTTCCGTTCATTCAAGGAAGCAGGACAGGAGCTGACCTTGAGACCGTCGGCGGGGAATCATCGATAACGATCGCGAGGCGGAACCACATGCGCCGGACAGCTGCGGAGAACTACCCCGTATGGCTCTCGCTCTGCGCCCCCGGCTTTGCCCCTTCGAAGCTGACGGCGGTCCGCGCCGGTGCGTTTTCTCCGGGCTCGCTCGTCGCCCCGAGGGGGAAGACACACACGATTGCCATCGCGACGGGGGACTCCCCCGAAGAATCTCTCAGGCTCGCCGGGTTTGCCGCCGGAGCGTGGACCCGTCTTGCCCAGAGCCGCCGTGCCCGAATGGAGAGTCTCCTTTCGTCAACCGCCACACGGACATCGGACGAACGTTTCGACAGGGCACTCGCCTGGGCAAAACTCTCTCTCGATGCCCTCACGGTGAGCGGCGGAGGAATATATGCCGGACTCCCCTGGTTCGCCGATTACTGGGGACGCGACACGTTCATTTCGCTCCCGGGGGAGGCACTCGTCACCGGGCGCTTCGCCGAAGCGGGACGGATACTCGGCCTGTTCGCCCTGTTCCAGCAGCGGGATTCGCTCTCCAGTGACTACGGCAGGATCCCGAACAGGGTAACGGCGACGGACACTGCCTACAATACCGCGGACGGGACCCCCCGGTTCGTCATGATCGCCAAAGAGTATGCCGAACGGTCGGGCGACAGGCGCTTCGCTCTCACAATATACCCCGTGATCCTCCGCTCGATCGAGGGGACGATCCGCTATCACACCGACTCCCTGGGATTCCTCACGCACGGAGACGCGGAGACTTGGATGGATGCGGTGGGGCCGGACGGACCCTGGAGTCCGCGCGGAAACCGGGCCAACGACGTACAGGCGCTCTGGAGTGCGCAACTCGAAGCGGGGGAGTACTTCGCGACGCTTGTGGGAGATGTCTCTTCGGCACGACGATGGCACGATTTCATGGTACGCCTGAAAGGGAACTTCCTCAGGTATTTCGTGACACCTTCCGGGATCGCCGACCGGCTGCGCGCCGACGGGACCGCGGACATGACACTCAGGCCGAACCAGATTTTCACTGCGCGGCTGCTCGATGACGCCAGGCGCGCCGGCATGGTCGATACTGTCGTATCGCGGCTCACGTATGAATACGGTGTCGCTTCGCTTTCCCAGGACGACCCGGGATTTCATCCCTGGCACGAGCATCCCCCCTTGTACCCCAAGGACGCCGCGTACCACAACGGGACAGTCTGGACCTGGCTCCAGGGGCCTTTGATATCGCTCCTGTGCGCGGGCGGAGGGGAAGAGACTGCCTGGAGGATCACCGAGAACAGCGTCCACCAGATTCTGGACCGGGGAGCCGCAGGGACCCAGTCCGAGCTTCTCGATGCGATCCCGCGACCCGGTGAAAGGGAGCCGCGACTCTCCGGGACATTCTCCCAGGCATGGAACCTGGCGGAGTTCATCCGGAATTTCTACGACGACTATCTCGGCGTCCGGTTCAACCGCCTCACCCGTTCGCTCTCTCTGGAGCCGAAACTCCCCCCGGCGCTCGGGAGTGTTTCATCACGCATCAACGCGGGGACCGAAGCAATAGGCGTCGCCGTGACCCGGACGGGGAGCGGCGACGCGATAAACGTCTCCTCCGCTGAGACCATGGACACGATACGCGTCCATGCCCTCCTTCACATCTCCGGGAGAACATACTTCGCAGCCGAGACCGCACTTCCTCCCCGCTCCGTGCTCCTGATCGCGTACGAGGGGGGTGTCCTGCACGTAACGTGCAATGGCGCGGACCGGCCGGCACATGTGACCGGGAAGATCTCCGCAGGGAGGCCTCCCCCCGGCCTCCGTCTCGCGCACCCGCTACTCCGCGAAGGGCTTAAATCACTCAGCGGCCCCGCGTATCCTCTCCTCGCACACGACCTGATAATGAGGAGAAACCCCGCAGCGCGTCGCGTCGTGGACGAGCATCATCCCGCCGACACGGCGGCGTACTCCTACCCGCGCAATGCCGCGTTTGTGCCCGGGTCGTTCGCGCTCCGAAACTTCGCGGTGAGCCTCGACAGTTCGTGCGCGTACTTCACGCTGGCCTTTGCCGCGCTCTCCGACCCGGGATGGCACCCCGAATACGGGTTCCAGCTCACGTTCGCCGCGATCGCCATCGATGAAGACGGGGTCCCGGGTTCCGGCTGCAGGCTCATCGGAAGGAACGCCTCAGTCCTGCTCGAGGAGAACCACTGCTATGAAAAGATCATCTATGTCGGCGGTGGGATACAGATAGAGGACGCGCACGGGACCGTTCTGGCCGCCTACGTCCCCGTGAAGGGAGACGCATCCGAGCCGTTCGGAGATGCGGCTTCCGGGACGATCCGGTTCGCCCTCCCTCTGTCCCTCCTGGGGCGACCGGCGGGGGGATGGACATACACGGTCGTTGCGGGGGGACAGGATGACCACGGGGGGTCGGGCCTGGGGGAATTCCGGACGGTGAACAGGGAGCAGGGGGAGTGGAACGGGGGAGGGAAGCTCCTCCCCGGCGATCCCAACATTTACGATACGCTTGTGGCACAGGGCGCGAGGTGAACCGATGACCGAGAAGCCGGCAGGCACGTGGTCCCTGAAAGGGAAAAAGGCGCTGATTACGGGAGGGACGCGAGGGATCGGCGCGGCTGTCGCGGAGGAATTCCTCTCGCTCGGGGCCGACGTGTTTATCGTCGCGCGTTCGGAGCCCGACGTGAACTCGCGAGTGGACGAGTGGACAGCAAAGGGGTGGCAGGCCCGCGGCATGGCGGGGGATGTCGGCGAGGCGCGCGTCCGCGAGACCGTCATCACGCGGGTGGGGAAATACTGGGGGAAGCTCGACATACTCGTCAACAACGCGGGGACCAATGTGCGGAAGAAGACGCCGGCATACACGGACGAAGAATATGATCTCATTCTGAAGACGAACCTGACATCCGCATTCGACATGAGCCGGAGGGCCTATCCGCTCCTGAAGAGCGCGGGGGGGGGGAGCATCGTGAACGTGGCGTCGGTAGCGGGGCTGACCGGCCTCGGGACCGGGAGCCCGTACGCGATGAGCAAGGCGGCCATGATTCAGCTTACACGGGCGCTGGCCGCGGAGTGGGGAGCCGATGAGATCAGGGTCAACGCGGTCGCTCCCTGGTACATCCGGACGCCGCTCGCCGAGGGGGTCCTCAGGCGGCCCGAATACCTGGCGTCCGTTCTCGCACGCACGCCCATGGGGCGCATCGGGGAGCCCGAAGAGGTCGCCGCCGCCGTCGCGTTTCTGTGCATGAGCGCAGCGTCGTACATCACCGGCGTCTGCCTTCCCGTCGACGGGGGGTTCCTCTCCAGCGGATTCACACCTCCCTGATCACGCACACCTGTCAGTCACGCCGCGGTCTCGCGCCCGTCGTCCACGTCACGCAGAAGGAACGTGCACGCCGCCGCCACACCCAGCGAGCACCCGCCGAGGAGTATCGCGTTCATCGGATTCCCGCCGAGCATGTGCTTCATCAGGACACCCAGCCCCACCGATGCCAGTATCTGCGGCAGGACGATGAAGAAATTGAATACCCCCATGTAGAAACCCATCTTCTCCGCCGCGATGACATTGGAGAGCATCGCGTACGGCATCGACAGTATGCTCGCCCAGGCGATGCCGACAAGAAGCATGCAGAAAAGGAGTGCATACTGGTTGTTGCTTAAAACCGCCAGGACCAGTCCCAACCCTCCCGCGATCAGGCACCAGCGGTGTATCCCCCGCGCGGAAAATTTTCGGACGAGGGCCAGGAGAACGAACGAGAAAACGAACGCGGTCCCGTTGTACACCGAAAAACAGAGTCCTCCCCATTCGCTCCCCTCCTGGAACTCGCGTGACCCCGGGATCCCCCCGAACACTTTTGTCGCGACCGCCGGGACAAAGTAGATCCACATGCAGAAAAGGGCGAGCCAGGTGAAGAACTGAACCAGGGCGAGCTGGCGCATCGCCTTCGGC
>PMJR01000011.1 GCA_003158475.1 Ignavibacteriota bacterium
TTCAACAACATGCAATGCCGCCTCAACCCCCGCCAGCAGTTTCTTGACTGAGATCGGAGTAAATAATGTATCGTACGTCTTAATCCACAACGTTTTGAAAGGAGGACGGGTGTAGATCTCGTCAGGCGGCAATTGCCCGATCATGGAAATAATCAGATTGAAATTGAGGACCTTCAATTCGTCCGCATGTTCCTTCCCGACCCTCGAGCCCACATATAAGTAATCGGTCACCCTGGATATATCAATCATTGTCGCTATTCAAAGGGAAGAATGGCGTTCTCTTTAGCCGGGGAAACCGCCCGGGGGGCATGCTTTACCGCTCCAGCGGCGAGTTGCTGCGGGGCATTTTGCCTGTTTCAGGGACTTCCATGATCCTTGCCGTGCCCAGTTTCCGTGCCTTCAAAAATCCGGACCACGCCATGTCGGCGATGTGCCCGTCGTTCAACATTTCAAACAACCCGACATTGTCCTCGAAGACAAAGCCCCCGCCTCCGGTAAGCTTAGCGGCAGATGGCTGTTTGCTCATCTAGATTGTGCCTATCATGAGTATCTTGCTTCACTGGGACCACTCTATAAAGGTTCGCGAGTTTGTCAGGTGCGAACTTAGGGAAGTCATGCTTCTTCGCAACACCTACTGCTAAATTGAACTCGAGATGTTGTGAGAAGTTTTGTATCCATGTTCTTTTCAATTGGAAGGATTGACAACGATTGCCAGAGAAGGCCCAGAATTCTTGAATGCAGCATGCTCCAGTCCCTGAATGCGAAAATCTCCATCATCTTTCGACTCCGAAGGTACTCCATTTCACCCCAACCCACTTAAGATCCGGGTCGAGCATCAGGTATTAACCTACTCATATGCATCGTGAGAGGCAATATGCGACTTCGATTGCTATTCCCCGAGTAAGGTTTATCTTTCTGGTGTTGTGCGAGTTCCTTCAAACAGGCCCTTGGTCCGTTCGGATTGAGGGCCGCTTGTGTTGTGAGCCACAAACATATGCTACCCGGTGGCCTATTCCGGGAGAGAGTAAAGCGTGAACGACTTTCTGACATTGGTGTTCGTGTTCGTTCTGCTTATAGGTGTCGTCGGCACTTTCATTCGCATTTGCGTTAGACTCCGAAGAGGCGGCGGAAGCCTGACCTGTACCGTCCTGGGCGCAACCGACGCTTTTCTCACGCACGACAGAAGGAAAGCAGCGGAGACGATTGTTAACGAAAACGCAGGAAAGAAGTTCGAGCAATTGCCTTCAACCGACCCTCCCAAGAAATGATTGATGTCACTGGATGCCTCAATCGGGTCTTCGAGTTAGCTAAAGCCGGAGGCATTTGGGCAATCGTCGATCCAACCCGGCCTCGCGGTGGGGTTCGTGTGACAGCGAATTGGGGCGATTGGGACGCAATCATTAGACGGTTATATCCTTGCGCCCTACGTTCTCAAGACGATCAAGGAGAAGAGGAAGCAGAGCGGGATGGGTGACGACGTAAAGCCCGACAATCCACCCGCACCGAAGCCAAAGGGGGCCTGAAAAGGGGTGGGGACTGGGTCTCCTCATATAGGGCCTCCACCAGCGGGCGAGTGATGACCTTCGGGATGTTCGCATCCCCCAAATAGGACCATTTTGACCACTATCAGAGTTCGCTGCGACCGCCGTCCGCCCCGCAATTCGAGCTGGTTTGAAGGAATTGAAGTAGTCGACAAGGCCACGAAGTAGCGATCGTGGCCTTTTTGATTGACAGTGATTGACAGTCTGGTTGGCGGTCATCGTCGGACCATCCCGCCATTCTTCGCGCCCCTCGTCAAGCCTTGACGAGGTTCAGTTGCGCCTACTTCGATCGCGGGTCGCACAGTCGGAGATCGTAATTCAGAGTATTCCACATGAACAGGTCGGCTCCAAGTCGAGTTATCTGAGCTCGCTCGTCGGGATGCCAGGCTGGCAAACGGATCGGCAGCAAGTCGCTCGCCGCGAGAAGCTGCGCAAGATGGGACCGATACCGCAGGTTGTGCTTCTCGTAGTTATCCTTGTCGTGGACGTATGGGCCCTCAGGGGGAACTCTGGCTATTGCCTGAGGTATGAATTGCTGGACGGGGAGATCTTCGACACGGTTCTCGAGGCGAGGGTTGTCACAGAAACCTGGAGGAGAGAATACAACACGATAAGACCACACAGCTCCCTTGGCTACAGATCGCCAGCACCAGAAGCCTACAGACCTCTTCAGCCCGCCAATGCCTGAAGACTCAGATCCAACTCTGACATTGGCACAACAACTGGGGGCAGGTCAATTGGAATTCTCTTTGCCAGCATTGCTGTCTTTGTAAGCGGTTGGATCATATTCATCTATAAGAATTTTCCCAATACAGTTGACTTTTCTGGGACGCCACGATCATGCCGAACGAAATGCATTGAAAAGAAAGGAACAGCCAAACATTACCCAAGTATCCTCTAATTGGGCATATTTGTTTTAGGGGACCGGCTGTAACCGCTTCTTAATGATCCCCGGAAACCTGTCGTTCACCTCCGATAGTGAATGAATACCTGGTGGAGAAGAGAGACTGTAATTTCGACTGGAAAAGTCATCAGAAATCATCCTACCCTTACCGGAATGTGTAGCTGAGACCTCCCAGAAGACTCACATAGCGAATCGCTTGTGAGCCGATGTTGCTGCCGCCGGTCGTGGTAATCAACACCCTCCCCTTATAGTCCACGACGGTATTATACTTCGCGTTCACATCGATAGCCCAACCCTCGTTCCCTATCGGGATCAAACTTCCAATGCCGACGGCAAATGCGTCTTGAGACCATGTCTGGGTGTTGGACGCAACGGGTGTCGTGACACCGTTGGTGGTCAATGAGCCCGAGGTCTCCAGCTTGTGGAAGTACATGCCGAGAGACATGGTGAAATACGGCCAGAGATGCGGGTACCGGTACGAGTAGTTCAAGCCCAGGACCAGCGGAATCAACTGGTACGGCGCATCGATGTTCGCAGTTGTGTTCTCGCCCAGCTCTTTGNNAAACCCCAGCCCCAGGTAGACTTGTAGATCTTCCGTAAGGTTATAGGGCACGTCAACAAATCCTGTGAATCCCGTCGTGAAGAGATCAGAAAAATCAACAAGAGGAAACGACGGTCCCGCCTTCACAGAGATCCCAATCCTTCCCTGCTTCGGGGAAACATCGCCTTCATCCTGTCCATGAGCGCTCGTCGCCAGACCGGCGAGGAGCAACAGCGGCAGAAGGATCTTCATGGTTCGTTACTCCCTTCGAGTGGATGGAGGCAAATCCCTTTGAGACAGCTCCAGGGTACTCAATCCATGCGTGTCCCGCTTATCAGCCACCAAGATTTGAAACGGCTTGACTCGGTTTTATACAAAGACTCTCAGGGCTTAATCGAGTTATTGCCTTTCCATCCCGACTTGGAACTCCGTGCGTCTCGGACTCAACCGTCCTGACGCTTTCGCAGGTGTGCACGATGAAAAGAGCAACGAGAAGTCTCCATACCCTGCTGTGCCCGGCGGTTCCTTACGCCCCCATGTATTGCACGTGAACGTATACTCCGGTATGTACGTTGTAGAGCATATTCCACCCCGGGTGGTCAGGGTCGTCGTAAACGACGAAGTCATCTCCGCAGTCCCAGCACCAGTCTGCGCAGAGCGGCCAATCCCATGTGGCCACTTCAAATGAGCCGTTCGAAAACCAGAACCTGTGAAGATTGGCGTCAAACCGGGTGACCCGGTAGCGGAATGTCGGCCCTAAATGCGCAAAGCGGCCGTGCGAAAACGGCTTATCCATATGGAACCGTGCGTCGTTCGGTTGTTCGTGGCCGAACCACTGATTATGGTTGACGTGCGGCATGTCGTTCACATGGCCGGTGCTCAGATGCTCTGCCTGGCGCGGCTCGCTAGGGTTGCTTCTCGCTGCCGGAGCTTTTGGCAAGTGCCCCTGGTTCGCGCGCGGTCGGCTTTGTGCCGTCCGGCTACCCCCGCCTGACGTCCGACCGCCTCCTCCCCCTGACCGGCCGCTCCGCTGCGCCTCGGCGGAAGGGGGGAGCAGGATGGACGCAGAAAGAATGAGAACCGATGCAGACAGGAGAACCAGTCTGGTTTTCATGAATCGCTCCTTTCATCATGTAGGTTTGAAGGACTCAAGAGATACTGAAAGATCCCTGGGTGTGGTGGCTGTCGTATCGCAGCTGTTCGGGACCTAACGTTTCTGCAGTGCGTTCAGCGACAGGTTCACGGCGATCCTGCGGATCGAACGGTACACCCAAGGCGTAAGAAGTCTACTGATCAATGGAGTGAATTGATATAGCTCTAAGGGTTGATCAGGGGGACTAATCCCCTGAAGAGTGGGCCTCGAGATTGAGGTTCCCAGTGAACAACATCTTGACGGAGAGGCAAAAAGGATTTCCTTTGAAGGATTAGCTACTCATTCATCCCTTCGGGTGATCTATCCTTGCGCCTTTTCCAGTATACTTCATCGCATGCGAAACGAACAGCTCCTCGCCGCCCCGGGGTGGGTCTGGAGGATCCGCGAACGGCGTTCCTCCGAACTAAGCGGTTACAACAAAGACGCTCTCGTCATTTTGTCGTGACCATCGTGTCATAAACGTGTCAATATCGGGCAATGAACGAAAGCGTACTGGAAATCAAGAACCTCACCCGCCGCTTCGGAGCATTCACTGCGGTCGATGCTCTGACCCTTTCAGTCAGCGCTGGTGAGGTCTTCGGCCTGCTCGGATCCAACGGGGCAGGCAAGACCACGACAATCAAGATGCTCACCACGCTGTTGCCCCCCTCCTCGGGCGAGGCGCGCGTGGCCGGTTTTTCTATAGCCACCC
>PMJR01000128.1 GCA_003158475.1 Ignavibacteriota bacterium
GTACGATCCCACCTTGTCCCCGAGCGTCAGCGTGCTGCTCGCGTTACCGTTCAGATCGGTGGTCGTCGTGGTGGTGCTCAGCCCCTGTCCTCCCGCACTTAGGGGGGTCGTGACGATCGCGAACGTCACGCTCACGCCAGAGACGGGAAGGCTCCCCGCGTCCGTCACAAGGACGACAAATGGTGCAGCGAGCGCTGTGTTGATCTGAGAGCTCTGGCCGTTGCCCGAGACCGGAGCAATAGTGGTCGGTTGCGCGTGCGCAATCGAGCAAAAGAATGAAAGGAGCAGTATGATCGGAACGGAAGTCTTTTTCATGTCGAAATTATTCATATCCCCAGCCGGCATATCCGAAGCCGGTTACGTTTGTCCTCCCGCCGGTACAGGGGCGGGACGTCACTCGAAAAGGGTGAATCTCAGGAAACTCAACCGCATCACCCTCCCCGGTTCCCGTGACGACCGGTATGAAGGGCGGATGTATCGCACGTATGCCAGCCCCCCGACGGAGCTCATGACGTCAGAGGAGACCTGGCCCGGCGCTACGGCCGTCCCGGAGGACTGGGAAAACCGGGCGTCGGCGGCAGCGGCGGAACGGTCTTGTCCGCTTTCAGGAGCACCGCGAGGAGCACACCTCCCACCACGGCGGCACCACCGGCTATCCACATCAAAGGGGTGATCTCGAATCCCGCAGGGGCCCCGGGCTCGACCCCGACCACGAAGAAACAGTCTTCACCCGGGAGCCCCTTCGGGAATTCATCGGCGAGCTTCCATGTGATGATTCTGTTTTCGCCGGGGACCACCGACTGGCCCACGTCGCCCGAGATATCGACGGGCGTGTAGGTGAATGTCGCATCAAACCGTTTCTTGAGTGTCAGAGTCACCTTATACAGCTGATCGGCAGGTGCATTCAGGTCGTAATAGATTACCACGACCTGGCCGGCAATCTTGAAGCTGATATTCCCGGCCTTGATGTCATCCCCCGCCGCGATCGCTTTCAGCGGCAGAGAACAGATCAGCAGCGTGGCCGCAAGAACATAATGCATCAGCCGAAATCTCTCGTGGAATTTCCGCACGATCTCTTCCTGCCTGTGGATACCCAGTGTTGATAACAAGGGTCAGCTGCCCGGACCTTTTCGCACCTGACCGGGCGCTGACCCTATGACCGCGCTAGTGCCGATGAGACATTTACTTCATGAGGAGAAGTTTCTTCATGAACGTCTGCTGTCCCGTGGTCAGCCTGTACAGATACATTCCGCTTGCCAGGTTGGTTCCGTCGAGTTTCACCGAATGATAGCCTGCCGGCCGCACCTCATCGACGAGTGTCATCACCTTCTGCCCGATGATGTTGTACACCTCGAGCCTCACATGCGCGTCTTTCGGCAGGGCGAACTCGATCACCGTGGACGGGTTGAACGGGTTCGGGTAGTTCTGACTTAATGAATACACCGTCGGCAGCGGTTTGCCTGCGACGCCCGTCACACCCAGGGGATCCACCAGGTCTGTGAAATGCGTGCCCCCGCTCAGGTCGGTCTGCTTCAACCGGTAGACGTTCCCCGAGGTGTAGGATTTGTCGACATAGGAATAGTCGTGCTTCACCGTCGTCGTTCCGTTCCCTGCCGTAAAACTGCCGCCGATGCTCTGGAATGGCGCAGATTTGTCCGCAGCCTTCTGCACTTCGAACCCGTAGTTGTTGATCTCCGAGAGCGTCGTCCAGTGGAGCAGAGCCTGACCCCCTGCGGCGACCGAAGCAACGAAGTTCGAGAGCTGAATCGGGAGCGGGCCGTTGGGCGGATCTGTCAGTATCACGATTTGTTGAGCACCCGGGGGATCAGTAATCGCCCCAGACGAATTCCAGGTGATATTGTGATCCGGTGCAAAGTTAGTTATCGTGAATCGAAGCGTTCCAACGAGAGTCGATGTGGTCGGTACATCAGTACCAAGGCTACCGTCAGTATTCTCGATCTCAATTGATTGCGCTAATCCACTCGCATACGGCTTCGAGAGCATGGGGCCATAACGCGCGGAAGAGGACGGGTCCCATATCCCTTTGGTCAGTATAGAGTCAAACGTCATCGCGGATGAATTGTAGTTGAACACGAAGCTGGATGTCCCCAGGCTCCATGGCGTCGAGCCGATGCGTTGAATAAAGACACTTACGTCAAAATTCACGCCGTTTCGTACAGTCGTGATTGTGGCATTCCCCACCTGCGCCTCTGCGATCGGGGATGCGACAAGCAGCACGACAATGATGGCCAGGACTGACGCCGCAACAAAGTTCCTCTTCATCTATCTCCTCCTCTTGGTTGGGTTAATGTAGGAGTCTGTGTAGTTCAATCCATATGTTTCAGAAATCAGGGAACCTGGCTTGACTGGCCAAGGTTGTTCCTTGCCACAACTCTGTCCAGAGCATTGACGACGCCGTCCATATTGACATCGGCAAGATTGTAGTTGTTCGCACCCAGGCCGTTACGCGTCGCCACCCTGTCGAGAGCGTTGATCACCGCGTCGGCGTTGCTGGCGTTGCCGCTGACCAATGTATAATGCGTCCCCGCGAGGATCATCGGGTTGGTCCCGTACGCCTGCGCCTGCCCCGTGGAGAAATCGTACGCCGTCGGCGTCACGCCCCCGTCGACGGTGTCTCGCACTGAGCTCATGATTGCAAGATGATTCCTGTGTCTGACGACGACATAGTATTTTCCGGCAGGCACGCCGCCGAATCCCACGTACGTCTTTGTCGTGTCGGAGAAATCCCGTATGGTTCCGTTTGTAAGAAGCCAGGCGGGAGCAAACGCCCGCTTCGTGGATTTCACCGCCGAGAGAGAGTCGCGGATCTCGATGTTGACGGAGTCGACAGCCAGTGCGGGTATCGGCGCTGAGCCGAAGTGCGCTGCAAGTTGACCACCCGTCCGCAGCCCGTTTGTCATCGCGTCAGTCCCCGTATTGTACGGTCCCTGGAGATAGAACTTCACGCTTGCATTGGCTGTCGCAGAGGGAATCGGCGCGACTGCCATCACCACCTGCGCCATGCGGTAGAATATGTGGTGGTTGGCCTGCATGGAATCCGGGCCGGCGACGGGGACCTCTTTTGTATCCCCTATCAGGTCGAAATTGCCGTTGTCGATCTGGTAGCGGACTTCCTGATTGTGTCCGAGGAAGAATGTCCCGGAGTATCCGTTCACGGCCGCGTTGATGAGCCACGCATGATTGGAGAGCGTGGTGATATGCGCGGTCAGGTTAGGCACTTGTGCCCCCGAATCGCTGGCGACTGCTTCCGGTGCCGCCTGTTTCACGTACTTCAGAGAGAGCGAGGAGCCCGCTTCGCCGGTCGTCGAATCCGCATACGTCACGATGACGGCATGCGGGAGTGAGTCCGACGGGAGGTCCGTGTCAAGCATGTAATACATCCCGACATTGATATAGTCCGACCCCGGTCCTACAGTACTCTCCGTTTGATGTTTGGCGAGTGTCAGCGGCTTGCCGTTGAATGTCACCCCCGTGATGGCTGTATGGCTCGCAATCTCATCCGTTGCTCCGGCCTGTACGATGAGCATTCTGTTGCTCCCCAGGCCGACAGTATGATCCCACGTTATCGACGGACCGACATGGCCGCCGTCATTATATGAATACTCTGTGTTCCCTACTGCGTCAAGCGCGATCGTCGGCGTGCTGACAATGGAAAGTGTGAATGCCCTTGTGACAGTCGCCGGTGTGCCATCGAGGCACTGGACCGTGAAGCTGAAGTTCCCCACCGCGGTCGGTGTCCCGCTTATCGTCCCGGTAGTCGCGTCGATCGTGAGTCCGCCGGGGAGTGCGCCCGAGATAACTGTCCAACCCGACGGAGACGTGTCACCCTGGAACTGGACCTTCACGGCATACGGCACGTTGATCGTTCCGGAGGCCAGCGAGGCGGCACTTATGATGCGCGAGACAGTGATCGCATTGGACCAGCTGCTTTCCCCCGCGCCGCTCAGAGTATGCACGCGATAGAAATATGTCGTGTCGGGCGTCAGACCGCTCACGGTAAAGCTCGTGACATTTCCCACAAGCGTATCCCAGTAGACCGTGTGGACGACGGGACCGAACGAGGAGAGCATGGCCACGTCAAGCGTGTATCCCGTCGCACCACCCAGAGCGTTCCAGTGCGCCGTAAACCCCGTGGCGGAGATATTCGTCGCGCCCGTCGCAGTCGTGGGAAGGGCTATCGGCACTGCGACAATGTTTGAAGCGGGGCTGAGGCCGCTCGCATTGCGCGAGCGAAGCTTATAATAGTATGTCGTGAACGGGGCGATGCCATTGACAGTCTGCCACGGCCCACCCACCGAGACGCTGTCGAATCCAGTTATATACTTGCTGATATCAGTGAACGTGGGGTCGGTTGAGACAAAGAGAAAGTACTCAATGATCCCGTTGGGTACCTTGTCTGATATATCCCAGTTGGCATTAAACTGGGTTGCCTGGATTTGGTCGGGTGGAAGCGCAACCGGAGCGGGCGGAACCGCTGCCAGGACCGGCACGGCCCCGAGCAGAAGAAGGAGGAGCGCACAAAAGGACGAAACGACAATTCTTTTCATCGAGATTCCTCTTTGATTGTTAAACTGCTGCTCGGTTACGCCCAAGGTGCCGGTTCGCATCAGACCTGAGACCGGGATACGAGGGGGATTTAATATACTGAGAGCCCACCCACATGTGTGTGAGCCATAGCACCCCCCTATCATGTCCGGGGTTGTGACTTTGCGCACCAATGTAAGGGGGATTCCCGACGTAACGCCGGGAAGGAAAAGGGCCTGTTTCGCGCGAAAAAAGGAGAGATGTCTGAAGCCGTTGCGGAACGCGGAACATTTGTGCTTTCTCCAGAAGTAGTTCAACCCACGTTCCCGCGAACCTGCTATCGTGTAAGCGGGGCGACAAAGAACGTTACCGATGTTGCTGCGACATTCAGCGCGCCGGGAGAAGCCCGCCCCGACTTCACAGGAAAGACGAAGGGGCTGACATACCCCACCATCTCTTAAGATATAAAAATCCCGGCAAGAAACAAAACTGGGATTTCCGGTGCCGGGCGCGTTACGGCTGCCGGACAAGAACGAACGCCCCGAATTCGGGAAGTGTGTGGCCCGGCGCCTTCTCAAGTCCAACCGGCTTCGCAGTCTCCCGTTCAGCCAGGGGAATTTTGATCGTTCCCCCCTGATACACTCCCTCGAGAACGGGAGGCCCGCTGTAGTTTTCGGCGTCAAGGAGGACGAACTTTTCCCCCTTGCGGAGAACTGAGGAGACATCGGCCTCGGTCTCGCTCTTCCTCTCCCAGTTGTAGACGATGATATTTGCGCGTCCAGGCTCATAATAGTTCGCGCGAACGAATGTCGCACCCAGCTCCGGTTTCCTCGTGTACCAGGTGTTATCGTGATACCGGGACTCGGAAACCCCCACAAGGGAAATCGCGTACACGGTGTTCCCGGCGAAAACGGAATTCGTGACATCCTTGAAGCTCACTTCTCCACCCATGATGAAATTCCCGGTCACAACTGCGCCCCCGGCCCCGTGCCCGAATTCATAGTATCCCAGGTTGAATATGTTCCCGCGTCCGGACTCGTACAGGAAATTGTCCTTGAACGTCAGATTCATGGCTCTTCTCCCTCCCCCGACAAGAAAGTTTCGCTCCCCGGCCTGGAATATGACATTTCCTTCAAAGTCGAAGTTGTCGATGGAGGCGTCCCCCGATCCGTATACCTGGACGTTGTGACTGAAGGCATGGGTCAGTATGTTCTCGGCAAACCGTTTCACGCCGGTCTCGTTCTGCGTGTATATGTTGTGCCCGTGCGGCCGGTCGGATGCCAGCCATCCATTGTTGTACATGACACACCCGTAGACCTCGATGTCGGTGGCCGGTTTCCATGCATTGAATCCCAGCTTGCCGTCATGAAGGACCAGGTTGATGAACTTGCAGCCCGTTACGGCGTACTCCTGATCGATCGTCACGCATTCTCCCCGGCGGATGTCGTGAGGATACGAGCCTTCCTGATGGGAGACGCGGTTCAGGTCCGAACTCATGACTTCGAATCCCCAGTACCACGCAAAGGAGCCCTCAACCATGAGGACGGACGCGCCCGCAGAATTCCCTCCGTCGAGGATCGCGCGTTCTCCCGGGTAGCCCCGGAGCATAACCGGTTTCGTGCCCGTTCCCGCAAGGCGGCTCGTGAAGTGCCCGTAATAGGTTCCCCCGTGCACCCAGATCGTGTCGCCGGGGCGAACCGGCCGGGGTCCGCTGAGCGCGTATTCGAGCCGCCACGGATGCCGCCGGCTTCCGTTTCCATTGACAACATCCGGGCGTACATGGAATTGACCTGCGGAGAGGGGCCCGCAGGATATCAGAAGCGCGAACGCGAGCAGGGCCGGCCGGTTCATTGATGTCGCCCCTGGAGGGCCGCCTGTGCCAGAGACCGCACAAGTTCCCTCGCTGCGAGGTCACGTCCCGCTCTGTTCAGATGGGCGCCATCATCAGACAATGCGGGGATCAGAGAGTAGGCTGTCGAACCATCATGCATGAACTCCTCCCGTGACCCGTCGGGATAGGTTGATTCAACCGAGGCAAGGTCGAAGACCCCCTCGTTCTGGTACTGTTTCCTCATCAATTCATTGAACTCCTGCCGCTTCCCGTTAAGCAGGTCTGAGGATTCCCCCCTTCCCAGAACACGTTTCAGCAATTGCTTCCACCCGGGAGTTCTAACCGTCAGCGGCACGGTTACATGCACAAATGCCACACCAGGGGCCAGGCGCTTGAGGGAATCGATCATCGATCGGTAATTCGAGAAAACCACGCCGGGCTGTGTCTTTCCGTCAAAATCAACATAGCAGAATTTCATCACGGCAATGTCGAGCGAATCACCGAGCAGGTCCTGCACCGTCCGGCTGAATGCTTCGCATTTCGTAGCCGGATGCGAATTCTTGCCGATCCGAAGCTCCCCGAAATACGGACCCGCGGGACGAGGTGTCTTTGCGAGGTCTACAATATTGATGTTCACATCGCTCCGTCCGGCCGTAATGTCCCGGATCCCTTCGATGATATTTCCCCCAACGGACTGGTGACCGAAAAAGATTCGTTTTCCCCGTATTGCTTTCAAGTCCTGCTCCAGCGTCTGGTCATTCATAAGCCTCGCCTCATATTTGTGTGGATCTGAACATCCGGACAGAGTCAAAATCGCAAGAATCGGCACATAGAGAGGGATCGTCATTAAGCGTTTTCCTTCACAAATGGGAATTTGTGTACAAGTTTACGATATTTTCAGCGGATACTCAAGAAGATGATTTGACATTGATCAATATCCGAAGTATTTTGCGAATAGCATCAACCAGCGTTTAATCAAGCACCCTTTAATATTGAAATAGAACAGGCCATGAAAACAATATTATTGTCGCTATTACTCTTAGCCGGTGCGATCGCAGTTGTGAACGCCCAATCGTACCGTAAGGCTATCTTCTATCACCA
>PMJR01000098.1:0-162 GCA_003158475.1 Ignavibacteriota bacterium
ATTTCTGCGAGGTTTTCTGTTTGCATGTCTGCTCCTTATTCGTGAACTCCGTTTCCGCGGATGGCGTCGACCTCCGCGGTGATATCGATCCCCGAAGGGCACCACGTGATGCAGCGGCCGCAGCCGACGCACCCGAGCGTGCCGAACTGATCCATCCAGTTC
>PMJR01000098.1:175-4743 GCA_003158475.1 Ignavibacteriota bacterium
GAGATCCGTGGAATCCTCCACGGTGGAGCAGAAGCAGGTCGGGCACACCATCGTGCAGTTCGTACACGCAAGACACCTTCCGGCGACATCGTCCCACCGGGGGTGTTCAAAATTATCCTTCAGCACCTGCGGGAGATCCCGGACATCCATCTTTTTCGTCAGGGACTTCGCCGCACGCGAGACGGCGTCGAGGGCCGACTTGTTCTCCGGCTCCGTCGCATCCCTGTGCGGCACGGCCTCCAGGACTTCTTCCCCTCGCGGGGTTCCGCCGGAGGCGACGAAGTAGTGCTTTCCGCCTCCCATCACCTCGGTGAGTGCTATGTCAAAACCCTTCGTCGCACCCGGGCCGGTCCCCATCGATGCGCAGAAACAGTTTCCCCCGGTGACGGTACAATTCACGGCAACGATGAATGCGTTGTCGCGGGCCGCCTTGTATGGCCTGTCGACATACGTCCCGGCCGTAAAGACCTGGTCCTGCATGAGTATCCCGCTCAGCTCGCACGGCCTGACCCCGAAGAACGCCTTCTTCGGAGGGTTCTCGGTCCTGCCCGGGGTTATCGTAAAACCCCTTCCGGCCTTTGCGGCCTTGAACATTGTCAGGCGCGGGGGGTAGAGGAATTTTTTCCATGAGACCGGGCCGACCACAAAACCGAAAAACATGGCGTCGTCGCGCCGCCTCAGCCTGTAGCGGGACGGCTGCTGTTCGTCCCCGATTCCGCGGGGAAGATCATCCACGGACCGGATCGAATCATAGACAATCGCGCCGCTACGCACAGTGGGACCGATCAGCAGGTATCCTCGCGAGATGAGTTCCTCCAGCAGATTTTGGAGCTCTGTGGAATCTATGATGTACATGAAGACCCTTGGGCAATGGTTGGAACGGGGGAGAGACCGCATTTCATTTGAGCATAAGGTGTGCCAGAGACGAGCCGGGGAAAAGCCAGACGGAAGATTGAGCGATTGTCAGAGAATTTCCCTGAATCTGACGTTCAGCGGCAGGAGGATTCCCACTGATAGGAGGCGGGAGATGAAGTGTTTGCAGATTTGAAAAAGGAAAGCAACTGTGTATATTTGTTCTACAATCCCGGTTCGCAAAAGTTGAAAAGATCAACACTCCAAATGACATTTTCCATACTGGCTATTTTGTTCCTGGCGACAATCCTGGCGGTATCACTCGTGGGATTCCGCGCTATCATCAGGCAGGGGAAGGCTCCTGAGGATGCCAACAAGGAGAAGTGCTCCGTATGCCGGACCCAGTACAACAAGTCCCAGCTCATCGAGCGGGAAGTCGGCGATTACAGGGTCCTCCATTTCTGCCAGTCGTGCATCATCTCACTGCACAACGAGATCATCTCGAAGAACTGATGACTTCTCAGACCGCCGAAGAAGGGCAGAGGTGATTCACCGGGCAGGCGGGGCAATCAGGTTTGCGCGCGTTGCAGGTTTTCCTTCCGTGCAGAATAAGGACCGTCCCGACCTCAATCCAATCCCTCTTCGGGAAGAGCGCCATGAGGTCCGCCTCAATCTTCTCCGGCGTATCCTCATTCGTGAACCCGAGTCGCCGTGCAAGCCGGTGCACGTGCGTGTCCACCACCACGCCCGAGGTGATGCCGAATGCCTGTCCCAGGACGACGTTCGCGGTCTTGCGCCCCACGCCGGGGATGTGTACGAGGTCTTCCATCGTCTGCGGAACATCCCCCCCGAAACGCTCCAACAGCATGCTGCTGCAGGCGATGACGTTCTTCGCCTTCATCCTGTAAAACCCTGTTGAACGGATTTCAATCTCCAGTACCTCCCGGGGGACCGTCGCAAAATCGGCGGCCGCGGGATGCTTTCGAAAGAGGTCTTTCGTCACCATATTGACCCGCTCATCCGTACACTGAGCGGAGAGTATCGTCGCCACGAGGAGTTGAAAGGCGTTCTCATGGCGGAGTGCGGTGTGCGCGGAAGGAAACTGTTTCCTGAGCGTCCGGAGTACGGAGATCCCCCTCGCGCGCATTTGTGCGGGATTCTCTCTCCACGGTCGTCTGATTGGCGCGCCACCGGCGCCCCGGCCTGATCGTGGACTCATGAGGAGCGGGGATGGAAAAACTCTTTAACGAGAAGACTCGCATCTGCGCCGGACGCCGGACCCGCGAGCGGCGAGTCGTTCGCCGACCGGAGCCGGTCGATGACGCCCGGGACATCCTCGCGTGCGGCGAGGAGGAGGCGGAGCGCAAACTCACTCCCCCGCCCGAGCCCGAGTTTACGCTGCCAGAGCATTGCAGACGGAGCCCCCGAACCGGACAGGGCGCGATCGATCACCGGTGCGAGCGACGTCCGGAACTGGTCGTACGGAACGGACGGTTTGTCAAAAAAAAGCACCGCTTCCCCCCAGGCGGAAGGGAGCGACTTCCAGAAATCGGCCCCGGACGCGTGAACCAGATTGTGCGCCGCAACCACAAAGGGTGCGGCCTGAGCGACGTGCTTCCCGTGCGGCGAAGCGTATATCCCGAGCCGGTCACGCACGACATGCTCGAGCACATCAAGGTTCAATCCCCCCCGGACCACATACACCGACTCGTAGACCTCAGGGTTCCCTTTCGGGACATCCGGACCGGGAACCCTTCTGGCACGGCGGCCGTTGGCCTCCAGTTTCTTCAGCCATGCCGGCCCGGCCGCGAGAGGAACGGCATAGCCAGCCCAGGAAAGGATCGCCCCGTTCGGGCCCCCTTCAGACACCAGTCCGCGATGTTCGTCAAATGCCTCCCGAAAAATCCTCCGGACCTCGGCATCGTCAGACCGGATCGGCGTCTCGAGAAACTCGGAGAGCGACCCGCGGAGGTTCTGCGCCTGCCGGACGGAGAGCTCCGCCAGGAACTTCGCATGCTGTTCGCTGAAGCGGGCTGATTCCTCCTCCACACGCCGGTGCATTTCCACTATCGACTCCTCGTACTCCTGGCGCGGAATACCGGGCATCGGCCTGTGGAGTATGCTGTACGTGACCACCGGCAGCGGGAATGCCGTATACACGCTCATGGTGTCAGGCCCTTTTCGGTGGGAGAGGGAGGATCGCACACTGCATGTGCGGAGGAGCGTAGCGCGGATCCCTGATCAGGAGGCGTTCTATCACTTCACCGTTCAGGACCGTCCGCTCGACGATCTGCGGGACATCCTTCAGCGTCACTCCGCCGTACCATATCCCCTCGGGGTAAATGACAATGCTCACCCCGAACTCACACGCATCAAGGCAGCCGGATGCGTTCGCGCGCACGATCCCCGCCACGCCGCAGCGTTTGAGCTCAGCTTTCAGCGCCGCCCTGATCTCTTCCGAGCCTTTCTCCCGACAGCATCCCTTGGGGTGTCCGGCGGGGCGCTCATTCGTGCACACAAAAAGATGACGTTCGAATCGTGCCATTTCACCAGTACCCGGTTGTGACCGTGATATCACCCGCAATTTTCGTAAGGCAGGCCGCCCTCTCGTCGGGCGCAAATGCGCATGCGGCCATGAGCCGGAGTTCCAGCGCCGTCGGGGGACTCAGGTTTTCCATCCCGCGAAGGACCTTCACCTTGCACCAGCCGCATATCCCATCCCCGTTGCACGACTGTCCTATCGGCACGCCTGCCCGGTTCGCCGCGGAGATGATCGTCACCCCCTGTTTCACTTCCTTTGCCCTTCCGAGCGGGACGAACTCCACGTTCGGCATCTTCCCGCTCACGCTACTGACGGACATCGATGTCTCCGAAGACCTGTGAAACGCTTACCCGCAGCCTCTTCGGCGCGGTGTCAAATCCGGGGGTTGTGTACCTGACGGATGCGGATATGCCTTCCCGTTTCTGATCGAGGACTGTGGCATCCCCCACGAGCACGTGGGCCGTGATGTCAAGTGCAACACCGGGGGGGGCGACCACCCGGGAATCGCCGAAGACCCCGCTCACGGTGAGCCGGTGTTCCCCGTCGGCGAGACCACCCTGGTGGCAATCCACAATAATGTCTCCGAAGACCGTCGTGACGGATCCCCCCCTGAACGAGGGAGAGGTCACCCGGATGTCGACATCGCCGAAGACGTTCGAGCTCTGGAGAGACTCCGCCTCATGTATGTTCCCGCCCCGCGGGGCGGTTCCCAATACAGGGGGATCTGCGAGGGTGCGGGGTCGGCGAAATCCCGGGCGGAGCATGGCCAGACCCCAGAGCACGAGCAGGAGCGGCCAGTACGTCCTCAACAGATCCGCTATGTCGAATTCTCCCGTGGAGTCAAGAAGGAATATGATCCCGATGATGATAAGCGAAATACCGAGCCACGTGCCGCGTGACCTTGCCATGAGCGCACCGTGTCATTGTTTGGAGAGATACCCGAGCACGTCCGCCAGGGGCCGGGTATTGAGCACATCGCTCTTGCCGAGCCCTCCCTTCCGCGCGATTCCCACGCCATACCGGACGTCACGGAGTCCTTCCACCGTGTGGGCGTCGGGGTTGATCGCGATCGTGACCCCCTTCTCCTTCGCGTACGCGCAGAGCCGCCAGTCGAGATCGAGCCGGGTCGGGTGTGCGTTGATCTCGATGATCCGGCCGTAATCGGAGGCCGCGT
>PMJR01000054.1 GCA_003158475.1 Ignavibacteriota bacterium
CCCCCCCCGACATCGCACTCGTGCACGGGTCCGGGCTTGGCGACTACGCGGAATCTCTTCCCCACAGACTCATATTCCCTTCAGGAGGCATCCCCTCGTATCCCCGATCGACCGTCCCAGGTCACAAGGGACAGATCGTGTCTGCGCAACTCGGCGGCAGGAATCTGATTGTATTCCAGGGGAGGATACACCTCTACGAGTGCAACGATCTTTCCATGGTTCTCTTCCCGATTGCTGTTGCTGCCGAGCTGGGCGCGGGAACACTTGTCGTGACGAACGCAGCGGGGGGGATAAACCGCCAGTTTGCCACCGGGGACCTTATGCTTATCACCGATCAGATCGACCTGACGTTACGGGCTCCGGGCCTGCCCGGAGACCGCGGGGGTAAACGGGACATGTTTGACGCCGGTCTGGCGGAGCATGCATCCCGTCACGCGGCCGTCCGCGGCCTCCCCCTCAGGCGGGGGGTGTATGCAGCAGTCAAGGGGCCGTCGTACGAAACCGCAGCGGAAGTGGAGATGATACACAGACTGGGAGGGGACGCTGTCGGGATGTCCACAGTCCATGAGGCCGCTTTTGCCTCAGCGCTGGGGATGAGAGTACTTGGTATCTCCTGTATAACGAACCAAGCGACCGGTATCGGATTGTCGAAGCTGAACCATGAAGAGGTTACAGAGGTGGCAACCAGAGTGAAGATGCACTTCGCCAATCTGCTGACAGATTGCATCTTAGATATGGATATCTAAATCACTTCACTGTAATATGTTATCCCACCGCATTCATCTGTTTTCTCTTTAAACTCCCCAGGCTGAAGGGTAGATCCTGTAGAGCATCAGGTATATCACAACCCCCGTAACCGAGACATAAAGCCAGACAGGAAGAACCCATCTGGCAATCTTCCTATGCTGTTCAAACCTGGCACGGAGAGCCCTTCTCAGCGTGATAATGGCGAGCGCCGGGACTGTCGCAGCCAGGAGCGTGTGTGAGACAAGTATCGTGAAGTAGAGTGCACGGACACTCCCTTCGCCGGCGAAGCGGATGCTCCCGACATTGGCATGATAGACGACGTAGGATATAAGAAAAAGTGCGGAGCATACGAACGCGGCTATCATGCATACACGGTGTTTCCGGATTTCCAGCCGTCGTATGAAGTAGAACCCTGCAAGAAGGCAGAGTGCGCTGGATCCGTTCAGGAGAGCATTGAGCAGGGGGAGGTCGTGGATGTTCACCGGAAACCTCAGCGAAATACCCGGTCGAGCACCATTGCCAGCATCAACGCCGGGAGATACATCAGCGAGGCAAAGAAGAGCTTCCTTGCCGCCCCGTTTGTCCGCCGCAAAAGGAGAAGAACTGCGAAGAGGAGGAACCCGGCCCCGAGTACCGCCGCAGACACGCCGTAAATCACCCCCGCTCCACCCCACCTGAGGAGGAGGAGTGAGACCGGTATCAACAGACATGTGTGGAGAAGGGCCTGTGTGGCGGTCCTGCCCCCCCCTGCATCCATGACGGCCAGGAGACGGTATCCGGCCCGGGCGTAGTCTTTCCGGTACATCCAGGCGAGCGAGAGGAAGTGGGGCATCTGCCAGAAGAAAAGGATGCCGAAGAGGATGAGAGCCCCGGAGCTGATCTCGTTGGTAGCCGCGGTCCATCCCATCACCGGCGGGAGGGCTCCGGGAATTCCGCCGATAAGCGTCGCCAGCGGTGTGAGCCGCTTCAAGGGCGTGTACAGCGAGAGGTACGTGACGCACGTGACGGCGGCAAGCAGCGCGGTCAGCATATTGACGGAGACTGCCAGGTACACTATCCCCCCGCACGAGAGAAGCAGCCCGAACAGAAGCGCCTCGAGGGGTGCAATCCGTCCGGAGGGGAGAGGCCGGTTCTCTGTCCGTTTCATCTGCGCATCGAACCGGCGTTCGATGTACTGGTTGAGGGCGCCGGATCCGCCTCCCACCATCGCGGTTCCGAGCAGCGTATGGATTAAACCGATCCCCTGCAGCACACCCCCTGCCCCCAGATAGTATCCGGCAAGCGCCGTCAGGACAGAAAGAATCGTCAGTTCCGGCTTCGTGAGCGTGATGTAATCCATCGCGCGTGATCGATCGAAAGCCAGGGTCCCGCTCCCGCGCGTCGTCATGTCCGTTCTCATGTCCGTGTCGCTTGAGGAGAGACAGAGAACCCCGGTTCTGTGGCCGGCAGGGAGTACAGGTGGAATGAGCGGGCGGCCAGTACCACGCAGGAGCCAAAGAGCAATGCCCCCGTCGCGACATGCGCCGTCGCGATCTGGACACCTTTCCCGGTCCAGACCGTAAGTGCTCCCAGGAGGAACTGGACGAGGACGAGCAACATCATGACGAGAGCAGGTTCTCGCAGCCGTTGATCCGAAGGGTGCGCCCTGAGTATGTGAACGCCGCAGGCGATCACCGTGAATCCCGCAAGGAGCGCGCCGGCTCTGTGGGCGAAATGTATCCAGACCTGCGAGGCCTCGACCGGAGGGAGATCATAAGACTGTGTCCGCTGTTCGTTGATCCATGCAAGTCCTTCCGCACCCGGAGGGGGGAGCAGGCGCCCGTAAGAAAGCGGAAAATCCGGTATCGCCAGCCCTGCGTCGCTGTGCCGCATCCAGGCACCCAAAACCAGCTGGAGGAATACGGCTCCCGCGGCTGCAAGGATGAAAAAGCGGGTCCTCGCTGCGGCGGGGAGCGGCTCTGCTCCTGATTCCCTCCACCCCCGGGAGGTGACGAGGGCAAGGAGGACCGTCAACGAAAAGAAAGACTGGGCGAGCGTCGCATGTGCGACGGAGACCGGAGTCGGCAGCAGGTAGAGCACCGTCAGCCCGCCCAGCACTCCCTGCAGTATAACCGCTCCGAGAGCCGTCACTCCGAGCACTCTCACCCAGGGGCGGTCGTCCTTTCGCCAGAGCCACAGGGCGAGGATCGTGGTGAGCAGCCCCACAAACGTCGCCACCATCCTGTGGCCATGTTCGTACAGTATCCCTCCCACCATAGGGGGCATCACCTGCCCGTAGGAGAGGGGCCAGTCGGGCACCGCAAGGCCCGAGCCGGTACTTGTGACGAGTCCGCCTGCAATCACCAGGCAGAATGTCGCGCACGCGGTGAAGAGGGCAAAGCGGTGCAGAGGAAGGATGGAGTTCATTGTCACTGCGAAATCTGCGCTTCCTGATCGGCGACCCACGCCTTGTACTCTTCCGCCGTCTGCACCGTCACGAAACCACGCATCCGGAAGTGTCCTAGCCCGCACAGCTGTGCGCAGGCGATCTCCGTCGGAGTTTCGGGTGCGAGGACGACCTCCACAATTCCGGCATCCCGGAGCGCGGGAAGAACATCATCGGTCAGGGAAGCCCCCTTCGCGAGCACCACCTGCCCGTCCTTCCCCGTGTAATCGGCGAGCGTCACGAGTGAGGCGAGCTCATCGGGAACTTTTCCGGAGGGGACGGCGAATTTCCTCGCCATCGTGTGCTGGATGTCGGCTGTTGTCACCGTCGGCGTGAACCAGACGCGTATGCTCTGCCCGGGGATGGCATCCTGCTTGACCCGGAACAGGGGGAGATTGAGGCTGTGGATCACATCTTTCGAGCTCAGGTGTATGATGACGGGTTTCCCGACCGGAAGGTTGAGCTGGTTGATCGTCACGATATCGTCCTTTGCCGCTGGATCGTTCCTGTCAAGGCCGAGAGGGTTCTCAGGCGAGATGAGGCTGATGTCTGTTTTTCCAAACACCCCGTCCGGCCCGGGGTAGTGGACGTTCCACGCGAATTGCTCCGCCACCATCCTGACAACCGTGGCATCAGTCTCGGGGGGGATGTCGTTGACGCGCATCGACCAGAGGGGAATCGCGAAGCCGATGAGGAGAACGGCTTCGATCACGGCGACAACCCCCTCAAGGTAGCTGGAGGCATGATTGCGCACGCCGCGGTAGTCCGCCTTCGCGTTTCTTGAGCGTCGGAACCGCAGGAGGACATAGACGAAATAACTTCCCCATCCTGTGAACAGGACCAGCATCAGCCAGTGAACAAGAATGATCATCCTGTCGATGAGCGGCCCGTGTGCGGACGCGTCGAACGGGAGTCCCAGGAATTCACCCATGAGATTCAGCCTCCTTGACTGTCGTGTTGTGCAGGGACGGGGAGAGGACCGCTTCCCGGAGCATCGCCCGGGTCCGCCTGCGGATCCTGAGAAACATCGTTGCGAACGCCGCAAGCACTCCGCCGGTCACACCAAGGAGGCTGAATATCGCCGCGGTCATGCCCTGGGTCGACGGGGAATCGGGCGCGCCGTAGCAGACGGGACATGCACCGGCGTGGAGGACCGCGAAGCCCCACAGTACCGCCAGAAGGAGAAAGATGCGTAGAGGATGGTTGTTCATTGGATACCCATGCCTTTCAGTTTGGTACGGACCCTGACGCCATAGACGACAAGCCCGGCGCCGAACAGGAGTGACAGGAGAGCCAGAAGGAGAGTTCCTCCCTCCCCCCGCGAGGAATACGCCTCGAAGGCCCAGGCCGCGAAGCCGAATGCGAGCACCACGGACGCAGTGACAAAAAGGAGATGGAACGCTTTGAGGGACATATCAGAGCCCCCTGTCGGCAAAGTGAGACACCGGAAGCACCATCAGCACCAGGAAAAGGACGACGGTGAGCGTCAGCGCGGCGTAAATGAGCTTTTTCTCGGAAATGAGGTGCATGAAATAGGCGGCCACGAGCGACGCCTTCAGGGCCGCGATGCAGAGCGCCACGATGATGGCGGCGGCGGGCTGAAGGTGAAGCGTGGATATCGTCACCGTGATCAGCGTGAGGGCCATGAGCGCCACAAACACGGTCACGTAGACCCTGACATGCTTCCTGACGCTCTCGGCGCTTGCAGTTTCCACAGAAGGCTCCTAGAGTAAGTAGAGGACGGGGAACAGGAATATCCAGACAAGGTCCACGAAGTGCCAGTAGAGGCCGGCGACTTCGACCCGGTTTGTGAACCGTGCCGGGTCGGTCTTCCACATTCTGGTCCCGGGCCCCAGCAGGTAGCAGTTGACGATGATCCCGCCGATGATGTGGAGACCGTGGAGTCCGGTGAGCGTGAAGTAGATCGCCAGGAACGTGCTCCCGCTCGGGTAGAGGCCGTGCTCGAACTTCGCGGCATACTCGAATCCCTTGATCACCAGGAAGACGCACGCCAGGGCCACGGTCGATCCCATGTACACCCGGTATTTCCGAATGTCCTTCATCGCCAGCGACGCCCACGACATCACCATTGTCACGCTGGACGTGATAAGGACCACCGTGTTCACGGTCGCAAGAGGGATGTTCAGGTGCTCGTACCCGTGCGGCCATGTCGTCGCACCGACCCGGAGGAGGACATACGACGAGAAGAGCGCGCCGAAGAGCATCACTTCTGACGCCAGGAAAAGCCAGATCCCGAGCTTCGCGTTGTAGACGCCGGTGTCCGGCCGCGGTTCGACGGTATACGGTATCTCCATCGCTAGCGCGCCTCCTCAGGTTTGTTCTGCGGCAGGAAGTCCCTGCCGCTGCCGGGAGGGCTGTATTCATAGGGCCCCCGGTACACTTCCGGGGGAGTCGCGAAATTTCCGTGCGCCATCGGCGGGGAAGTCGCTGCGGACCACTCGAGCGTCGTCGCATCCCAGTAGTTGTCGGACACCTTCTTCCCCTTCCAGATGCTCCAGAAGAAATTGATGATGAAGGGAATCTGGGCGAGGCCCAGGCACCAGGCACAGACCGACATGAAGACATTGAGGTGCATTACCCCCTGCGCATGCGAGTACATCGCCCCGCCGTCGTACAGGCGCCGCGACACCCCCGCAAGTCCCTGGATGAACATCGGCATGAACACGCCGTTGATGAATGCAAAGGAGAACCAGAAATGGATTCTCCCCAGCGTGTCGTTCATCTTCCTCCCCGTCACCTTCGGGAACCAGTAGTACAGCCCCGCAAAGAGCGCGAAGAGCGTCCCCGGAGCAACGACGTAGTGGAAATGGCCGATCACGTAATAGGTATCGTGCAGGTGGATGTCCGCGGGGGCGAGCCCGAGGGGGAGACCCGTCAGTCCCCCGATCCCGAACATCGGCAGGAACGCGAGAGCGAAGAGCATGGGAGTTGTGAAACGTATCGATCCTCCCCAGAGCGAGAGGAACAGCGCCGTCAGTATGATGATCGAGGGGATCGAGATGATCATTGTCGTCGCCTGGAAGAAGGAGCTGATCACCGTCCCCATCCCGGTGAGGAACATGTGATGCGCCCAGACGACGAACGACATAAAACCCAGGAACACCGTGGCAGAGACCATGGAGCGGTAGCCCCAGAGGGGTTTCCGCGTGTTGTTGGCGATGATCTCCGCCACGATCCCCATCGCCGGCAGGATCAGGACGTACACCTCCGGGTGGGCAAGGAACCAAAACAGGTGCTGCCAGAGGAGCGGGTTGCCGCCCCCCGAATAAGCCAGGGGCTGGCCGCTGACCACGAGCCCGCTGGGCATGAAGAAGCTTGTTCCGGCGAGCCTGTCCATGAGCTGGAGAACGCCGGCCGCCTCCAGGGGGGGGAACGCGAGCAGGAGGAGGAACGAGGTGACGAGCTGCGCCCAGACGAAGAACGGCAGGCGCATGAAGGAGAGCCCCTTCGCCCTGAGCTGGAATATCGTGGTGATGAAGTTGACCGACCCCAGGAGTGACGACGTGATCAGGCAGATCATCCCGAAGAGCCAGACCGTCTGTCCAGCGGTCGCGATCACCGACAGCGGCGCGTAGGAGGTCCATCCGGATGCGGCGGCGCCGCCCGGGATCAGGAAGCTCGAGAGCATCGTGAGGCCGCCGACGAAGTAGATCCAGTAGCTCATCATGTTGAGCTTCGGGAACGCCATGTCGGGCGCGCCGATCTGCAGGGGCATGACGTAGTTGCCGAACGCACCCACGGCCAGCGGGACCACGCCGAGGAACACCATGATCGTCCCGTGCATGGCGCCCAGCTGGTTGTAGAATTCGGGGAGCATCACGCCGTCGGGCGCATTCGCGTCGCCGAAGAATTTTCCGATGAACGGAATCGACTGGCCGGGATACGCAAGCTGCCAGCGCATGATCATCATCAACGTGAATCCGAACAGGAGAAAGAGGAGGGCCGTGATCGCATACTGGATCCCGATCGTCTTGTGATCCTGCGAGAAGACGTATGTGCGCCAGAACCCCGGGGGGGCGTGGTGGTCCGTGTGGACCCCGGCATGAGCGCCTGGTGCGGCTTCACTCACTGGAATTGTCCCTTTCGCGTGTGTGTCCCGGATGCCCGCTCATTTCCCCTCGTACTTGAAATCCGCCGTGGCCCCCCCGCTCGCCGCAACCTTCACTTTCATCGTCTGCGTGCCGTACTTCTCGTGCCACGCCTCGATTGTGTAGTCTCCGGCCGGGAGGTTCTTCAGCCTGAACGAGCCGTCGTCGGCCGTGACGGCAAAATATGGATGACTGAAGACGCCGATATAGGCGCTCATCCATGTGTGCACCTCGCACTTCACCTTGAACACTTCGGGCTTGTCGAATTTCTTCGTCAGCTTCATCCCCTGCTTCGGCTGGGCGACGTTGAACTGTGCATTCTCCTTCGAAAGCGAATGGACATTGTGAAGCGTCGGGTCGCCGTTCACTATTTCCAGCTCCTGTCCGACCTGTATGCCGAGGACGTGCGGCGTATACTGGCAGCCCTTCTGCTCGAATTCCAGTTTGGCCGCCGGCGGATCGAACTTCCTGCTCCCCAGCCCCTCCTTCACATAGATGAGAACGTTTTTCAGCGTCCCGTTCGGGTTGACGACAACCTCTTCACCGACGACCGGGGTCTTGTGCTGCTTCACGCACACCGGATCGGCGTTCATCATGATGCGCGCCGGTTTCGGTGCGTTTCCCGAAAATGACACTTTCCCGGTTACGTCACCTGCCGTGGCGACTCCCGCGCAGGCGATTAACAGCGCCGCTACCGCAACGGATCTGCAATTCATTGTGCTGCCTCCCTACCATGTATGTTTTGTTTGTATGATGTTTCACACTCAGCGTGTCGACACCTGAGACCGTGCCGGCTGTCCGATGCTGACCACATAATCCCGTATCGCGGTGATCTGCCTTCGCGCATCACCGCCGAGAACGTCGGGGAGCGGTGACTGGCCGTCAGGGAAGAACGTCGGCATCCTCGTCCCTTCCTGCAGTTTGTTCGGATCCGCAAGCCATTCCACGATCCACTCCGGCTTCAACCGGTCCCGCGCCTTCGTCAGGTTCGGCGCAAGGTCGGAGGTCGTCGCCTCGCCGGGCCGGGGGGGCGGCCCCGACGGATGGCACTTGATGCACTGGAAATCCGTGAATATCGATTTACCGACGGGGAGCAGGACCGGGTCGGGCTGGAACGCACGGTAGTCCCTCAGCTCGAGCTCCTGGTTGCTCAGGCCGAGAAAGTATTTCGTGAGCGCGGAGATCTCGGCGTCGGTCAGCGAGAACGTCGGCATCCTTGTCTTCAGCCACGGCCGTATTGTGTTCGGCGACCCGGCGACGGAGGGGTTCTTCAGGAAATCATGCAGCCACGGTTCCTGCACCTTTTTCCCCTCTCCGGTGATGATAGGGGGAAGGAATGCGGGATCGTCGATGATCGCGGAGATAAACCGCCCTTCGTTCTCAAGCTGGTGGCACTGCTGGCAGTTGTACTGGTACGCAATCTTCCTCCCTGTTTCGATCTGCTGCTGCTTCGCATCGAAGGCCTGAATATACCTGGCGTCAGGCTGGTCTTTCGTCTGCGAGAGCAGGAAAAGTCTCACGCGCGCAATCTCATCGTCGCTGAACGAGAACACCGGCATCTTCTGGACAATCCGGTCGGTCTGAAAGGCACGCGAGTTCTTCAGCTTGGCGGACACCCATTCTTGCCAGGTGTGGGGGATCTTCGTATCTCCGAAATCCATCTCTTCAACCCGCTTGCGGCCGAAGTTGGAGAGGGAGACCGACACGCGGCTCTCCTTTTCCATCCCCGGGATCAGATGGCAGCCGCTGCATCCGTATTCTCTTATGAGCCCCTCTCCCCTTTTGATCGTTGCGGCCGTCCCCAGGTCCAGGATTTTCTCGCCCGGCGCCCGGCCGTCTTTCAGCGTGGAGAGGTACGAGGTGACGTCCCGCGCTTCCCCGTCCGTCAGTCTCAGGTTCGGCATCTTCGTCGTCGGGTTGTAATGACGCGGGTTGCGCACCCAGTCGTAAATCCAGTCGGGCGTCACCTTGCTCCCGACGCGCGTCAGCTCGGGGGCCATATCATAGCTGCTGCCGCGAAGCTCCCGGACCTTCGTCTGCTCCCCGATCGAATGGCAGGCCAGGCACCCGACGGATTCCACAAGTTCTTTCCCCTTTGCGGCGTTCCCCCCGGCGTATGCCCCGTGTGCGATCGTAAAGGGAGCGCGTGACGAAACATCGACGAGGTACGCGGTGATCGCTTCGGCCTGATCGTCCGAGAAGCGGAAGTTCGGCATCCGGGTGTGCGGGTTGTACTCCTTGGGGTTTCGCACCCAGCGGAATATCCACTGCGGGTCCGTTTTATGTGCTATCTTCCCGAGTTCGGGCCCGATCCGCTGCAGGTCGGTGTATCCCTTGATCTCATGGCAGCCGAAACATCCGGATTCTATAATAGTGCGCCTCGCCGAAGAGTAGACCGGTGCCCCGTCCAGGTGGCTCTGATTCTCATGACATGTGGTACATGACGCCCAGACATCTATCCCTTTCAGGAGCGGGTTTTCCCAGAAGGGATCCCCCTCTCCGTGTGCGGTCGCGGCGGTCAAGGCGGTCCCCTGTCCCCGGTGGCACGTGGTGCACCCCATGATTTCGGGCTTGTGAAGTGCCAGGAGAGCCGGGAGCGGGTGCCTCCTGTATGGCTGAGGAACATCTTCCATCACATCTTCGTTCCAGCCCTGGTGGCAGGTCTGACACCTGTCGATGCGCGCCTTGGCATCGTTGAACGGGTTCTTGTCATAGTCGACCAGCATGACCTGTTTGATCTCAATCGGGGCCCCTTCGGCCTTTTTCACCTTCGCGTCCCACTTGTCGGTCTTTTTCCGGAGATCCGTCAGCGCGCTCTGGTTCTTTCTCACCTCCGCCCGGTACCTGTTCAGGACGGCGAGAAGCGAGTCCCTTTCCTTCTCGAGAGTGCTTATCGCAGCCTGATGGGAGGCCATCTCCGATTCGTCCCCTGCCAGGCGCTCCTTCTCCTTCGGGTTCTCCTCCCCTTCGTGAAGCGACTTCTTGTAGAAATAGTAGGCTTCGTCACCGCGGCTCTTGGCAAACTGGTACCTGCGATTTTCCTTTGCCAGCGACTCCCGCACGCCGTCGTACCCGGCGAGCGCCGCGGCATACACGGGGGACGACATCGAGTCCTGCGAAGCGGCAAGCCTGGCGCTCAGTTCCACCAAGGCGGAGGAATCAAGCTCCGCCACCGCCTGGTCGTATTGTTCGCTCATCTTCCGGGTCGCGAGCACCTGGTAGTCCTTCTGGACATCCTTCCATGGCCGGCGTGTGACAACCTCATCGACCACAGCCCACATCGTCCCGAGGAAGAGGAATCCTGCAAACACTATATAGTAGACGCTGTAATTGCGCTCCTCTATGGGGCGCGGTGAGCGCTTTGTGAACACGCCTCTCTCCTTGTTTTCCACTTCAGATATTGAACCAGGGGGTGACGAGAATGTACTTGATGTTCAGCGTCAGCCGGAGTATGATCTTGACCGGGAGCGCCGTCATGATAAGGAACAGGCCTGCAACGATCGAGTAGCGAAGGGGCCCAAGCTTTCGTATGACGTCGCTCTTCTTTTTCCAGAAATAGAATATGAATCCGAGGCTGAACCAGGCGAGTATCGTGACCGTGCCTATCGCCATCGCGGCGGGGTTGAGCGAATCATCGACCCTCCGCGTCGGGACGCCGAACAGCTCCGACCAGTCCACGTTGGTGAGCGACACCACCCGGTGGGTGTCCCATTCCTCCCAAGGCATGAAGAGATTCCACCCGGGCCCGCGGAAGAACGTCCCCAGAACGATAAGCGAGACCCAGAGGACAAGAAAGCCAAAACAGAACGTGAGAATGGCGAACCTGCGCTCCCTGAACGTGTAATAGCCGTTCCCCTTCTGGTTGATGTCGATGTAAGGGATTGCGCAAAGACCCACGATGATGAGCGTGGGAATGGTGACCCCGGCGATCCAGGGATCGAAATACACAAGGATTTCCTGCAGCCCGAGGAAGTACCAGGGGGCCTTCGAAGGATTGGGCGTCAGCGACGGATTCGCCGGCGCCTCGAGCGGCGCGTTCAGCGTGATCGACCAGACGGTGAGTATCGCCATGACAAGCAGCGCCGCAAGGAACTCGACTTTCACGAGGTACGGCCAGACCTGGACCTTGTCTGAAAGCATGGCCTCCTCCGGTGAACCCTGCCTGTCGTTTTTCGACGCCTTCGACATCGAGTGCCAGGTGTAGAAGATCGTCAGGACCAGCATGAGCACGATAGGGACGTTGTCCGGTTTGGAGAGTATCGAGATCAGGTGGTGCATCGTCGGTACGTCTTTCTGTTGGGGTGCGTGGCGTCAGTTCTTCTTCGCGTCCGGATCGGGCCCGGAGATGCCGCCGTCTTTCCTTATGCGCCAGAAATGGACGATCATGAGCGTCGAACCGACAAGGGGGAGAAATATGCAATGGAGCACGTAGAACCGGAGCAGCGTCGGGGGTCCGACCTGCGTCCCTCCCAGCAGGACGAACCGGACGTCGTTGTTGATCTTCATGCCGAGCTCGGGACCGAACGGTCCCTCGCTCCCCAGCAGGGGCGTCGCTCTCGCCATGTTGGTCCCCACGGTCACCGCCCAGATGGCAAGCTGGTCCCAGGGGAGCAGGTAGCCGGTGAAACTCAGGAAGAGTGTCAGCGTGAGGAGTATGACGCCGACCACCCAGTTGAACTGGCGCGGTGCCTTGTACGATCCGGTGAGGAACACGCGAAACATATGGAGCATCACGGTGATCACCATCGCGTGCGCGGCCCACCGGTGCATGTTCCTCATCAGCGGACCGAAAGCGACGTCGTTCATGAGGTACTTCATGTCGTCGTACGCGTACTCGGCGGCCGGACGGTAATAGAACATAAGTATGACGCCTGTGACCGTCAGGACGATAAACAGGAGGAACGTGATCCCGCCCATACCCCAGGTGAACCCGATATTGGTCGCATGCCGCGTGATGCGGACCGGGTGGAGGTGGAGGAAAACGTTGTCGACGATCTGCAGCGCCCTGTTCCGCTGTGTGTCCTGGTAGTTGTGGCGGAAGACGGATTTGTAGACTTCCGTCTTTTGCATCTTCTCGCGCAGCGTGTCGAGTATGCCGAGCATGGTGCCGATCCCCTCCTGTCTAGCCGTTGTACTTCAGAATATGCCCCGGGTTTCGACCACTCCCCTTTTTCATACAGGAACTTGATATTCCGGTCCACGAGGATCTGGCCGTCGTCGTCCAAGCGTAATCTTGAGGCGCTCCAGCGGGCGGGGTGTCGGGCCCTCGAAATTGACCCCGTCCTTGTGATACCCGCTCCCGTGGCACGGGCACTTGAACTTGTTCTCTGACGGGAAGCCAGCGGGGCGTGCATCCCAGATGTGTACAGATCGCCGAGAGCGCGTAGAAAGCCCTCTGTTTCCCTGACGATCCACACCCTGAAATCATCCTTGTACTTTTCGTTCACTTCTCCCACAACGAAATCTTCGGGAAATCCTGCCTTGAACGCGGATGGTGCCTCGTAGAGGACGCGCGGTACCATGAGCCGGAGCGCCCCGATTGTCGCCGTCCCGATGAACGAAAGAAACAGCAAACCATCCCGCGACGTTCAGGAAGCTCTTGCGGTTCATCCGCCAGATCCCCCTGTCGTTTTCCGGCGGCTTGTCCTGCCTGGGCTTCCTCACCTCCGGGAGGGGCGGCCTCGGTGGTGCGGACTGCACCCCGGGAGCCGGGGGAAGCGCGGCCGGGGGCTGGAGGTTCAGGTTCTGGTCATCAGCCATGGTCAAGCCTCAACGTATGGGCAGACGGACATGCCGCCGGCCATGCGAAATAGGTCGGTGATTTCAGGGTCATGAAAAGATGAGGGGGGGCACTGTCAGTGAGGGCGTCGCGCTCGGCAAAAGGATGCAGAGTAAAGAACGGTACACAATGCAACATTGAAGACCAACAGAGTCAGATGTTCGTGATTGCGGCGTCGTAGGAGCGTATTCCAATGAGCCAGTGGGCAAATGTACACAAGTCTATACGAAAAGTCAACAACTAATGCGGAGATCTTCATGTAGTGTCTCTGAAACGCCGATAAGTGTAAAGAAATTCAACGCCGTTTGCTTCTCCTGATTGAATCAGGTATATTTGAGACCGATTTGACGACAACTCCGACACCCCCTGGAAAGTGCAATCATGGAATGGATCGACTACAGGACGCTCCCCCCCGCCGCGGGTGGATTCTCCGACCTCTTTTTTGACTATGTGTATGACTACGAACAGGTGCGACCTTTCTTTCCTACCAACTTCAGGGAGAACGCCTCGTTTGAATCGGTCATCAACGCGATCGATGCCTCGAAGATCGACAGGCGCACGCTCCAGGAGGTCCTTGCCGAGCAGAATTCCACCGGTGGTGAATCACCCAGGACAGAAGAAAATATCCGGCTTCTCGGGAAGGCGGGAACGTACGCCGTCGTCACCGGGCAACAGGTCGGGCTGTTCGGCGGGCCGCTCTACACGCTGTACAAGGCGATTACGGCAATCGGGCTGGCGCAGAAGCTGACGATGAAGTTTCCCGGGAGAAATTTTGTGCCGGTCTTCTGGATCGAAGGAGAGGACCACGACTTCCAGGAGATGAATCACGTCTCAGTGCTTGACCAGGAGAACGTGCCGGTCCGCATCGAATACCTCCCCGGGGGGATCATGCCCGAGAAGAACGTCGGCGCCGTGGGTGAAATGGTCTTCGATGAGACAATCCGGAGCACGATAGATAAGCTGGAATCGTCGCTCGCGAGAACCGAGTATACACCCTCTCTTATCGCCGCCCTGAGGGAGTGTTACGCACCGGGTGCCACATTCAACCGGGCGTTCCAATTATGGATGAACAGGCTGCTTCCCGGAACCGGGCTTGTATTTCTCACACCCAATGCACCCAGGCTGAAGAGGCTGCTCACCCCCCTCTTCAAGAGAGAGCTCCAGGAGTTCCCTCGAATTTCCCAGATGATTATTCAGCGAAGTGCCGAACTGGAAAGGAGATACCATGCCCAGGTAAAACCTAAATCGATCAATCTGTTTCTATTCCACAAAGGAGGGCGTTACCTGATAGAACCGCGGGAGAACGATTTCAGTCTCAAAGGGACCCGGGCATTTTTCACGAAGGAGCAACTCCTCGATATTGCCGCCCAGACTCCGGAGCAACTCAGCCCCAACGTCGTGCTCCGGCCTCTCTGCCAGGACATGCTCCTCCCGACCGTCAGCTACGTTGGAGGGCCCTCGGAAATCGCTTACCACGCGCAGTTGCAGCCGCTATACGAGGACCTGGGTGTCCCGCAGCCGGTCATATACCCGCGTGCAAGCCTCTCGCTGGTACAGACAAACCTCGTTCGTGCAATGGAGAAATACGGGCTGGAACTCCCTGAATTCCTGGGGGATATTGGCAAGGTCACCGCGAAGGTGGTGGAACAGATATCGGAGATCAAGCTTGATGCGCTCTTTGCAAACGTCACGAAGACGCTGCATGAAGCGGTCGGCGAGCTTAAATTCGGCCTGAACGAAATTGACCCGACGCTTCTCGGTGCCCTGGAGACCGTCTCATCCAAGATTGACGTGAACATCGGGGTGCTCAGGGAGAAGTCGGTCGCGGCCCAGAAGAGGCGGAACGAGACGGCAGTGCGCCAGATAGAAAAGGCGGCGGCGGGGCTCCTCCCCGCAGGGAGCCTCCAGGAAAGGGAACTCAGCCCCGTGTACTACATGAACAAGTACGGTGAGGGACTCGGCGCGTGGCTCTCAGACAGGATTGACATCACGGGTTTCAAGCATCAGATACTTCAGCCTTAGCGGAACGACACGCTATTCCTCCCCGCCGTCATGAGCCGGCCTGTTTTTCCGGCACAGGCCGGATCCAGTCTCCGAAATTGATCAGCTCCTCCATCCTGCACGACCAGACGAGTTTGTTGTCATACACGGTGATATCCGGACAGCCGTCGCACATGCTCAGGGCGCCGTTCTCCATCATGTCCGCAGGTTGTATGATCATCACGGACTGCATGTGCAGTTTTGAGAATGCCTTCCAGGGAGCGCGCGCAACGTCGCGCATGTACGCACCAGTCGTCCGGGCAAGACCCTCGTCGAGAGGGGAGAGCGCGAGCATCGATTTGGCGCGCCCCAGCGTGCGGGGGCGCGTGTAGGCGAGGTACGACCCCTTCGTCAGGTGATGGAGCGTCTGCGAGAGCTCCATGAGCTTCGGGCCGGCATAGCCGTAGATTTTCTCACTCGTTCCGATCCGGAGCGTGACGAGCCACTTGAAGTGATCGGGCCGTTCGGTACCGTTGAGGTACGCGCAGGGCTGGAAGCCGGGATTCTTCGTCCGGATCGTGTCCACGATGTCGTTCGAGAGTATCGAGATCTTCCTGTCTTCGTCGATCGCATACGCGATCGGCGTCATGTCGATCTCGCTCCCCCCCACCATGTATTTGAACCCCTTCTTGACCGGCGCGGCACGGTAGGCGATGAACACGAGTATGTGCACGATATCGATGTGCTCCTGTCCCCAGGCGAGTATCGCGGGGACGTCTTTCAGCGTGTGTTCGTAGACCGTGGCGTTGAATGCGCAGGAGATGCCGCCGGCATCCGCGAGCATGCGGGCGTACTTCAGCCGCAGGTCGTTGAGCTCCACCTCAGTTTTCCCCTTCATGTGGGGACGGTTCTGTCCGCTGTCGATATGGAATGTGAAACCCTGCACACCCGCTTTCTTGAGAGCCCGGAGCTTCTCCACGGTCAGGAGCTGTCCGTTGGTGTTGATGATCGGCTTGTCCCCATCGGCGGCGACCATCGCGACGATCTCTTCGATCTGCGGGTGCGTCAGCGGATCCCCCCCCGCAATGGAGACTCCGTCGGTTTTGCGGAGGCGTTTGAACGTGTCGAGCTCGCTCCGCACCTGCGCGAGGGTCTTGTGCCCGTTCGGCTCGTTTTTCCTGTAGCAACCGTCGCAATAGAGATTGCACTGACTCGTCGGCTCCAGCCAGCTGATGGCATTGTCGGGGAGCGTCCACGGAAGCCTGTAGAGTTCGTTGTGGTTGAGCGGGTGATCCATTCGTCCTCCTGAGGATGTGCGCACGGTATCGAGACGACCAGAAAAGAAAATGCCCGTCCACAGACATCATAGGAACGGGCATGGAAATGAACATGACGGATTGCACAACGCGGCTGCTTGTGCCACACTAACACAAGATTATAATCTACACAATCTGCAGACTAATGCAAGTGCCGAGGGTGTCAGCGCTCCGGGAAAAAGGCACGGTGCAGCGCCTGCGCGGTTCGCCGGATGTCCTTTCCGTCGACGACGAACGTGACGTTGATCTCCGACGCACCGAGAGAGATCATACTCACCGGGATTTCCTCCCGGTCCAGCGTCGAGAACACGCTCGTGACGATGCCCCGTGTCTTTTTCAGGCGTTCCCCGACAACGCAGAATATCGCTTTGTCGGGCTCCTCTTCCACATCTGCGATCATCTTCAATTCCCCGAAGATCGCCTCCAGATTCGAGCGCGAATCGACTGTGAGCGAGAGGCTCACCTCGGACGTGGCGATGACGTCCACGCTCGTGTCGTGCGAGGCAAAGACCTCGAAGACGCGGGCCAGGAAACCGTGCATCATCAGCATCCGGGTCGATGTGATCGTGATGAGCGTGATCCCCTCCTTGTACGCGATAGACTTGACGACCCGCTCGCCCGATTCTCCCCCCTCCCCGACGATCACGGTCCCCGGGACGTCGGGTCTCTTTGAGTTGAGGACACGGACCGGGATGTTTTTCTGCACCGCCGGGAGGATCGTCGCCGGGTGAAGAACCTTCGCTCCGAAATAGGCGAGCTCGGCCGCCTCGCGGAACGTCATCTCTTCGATCACACGGGCCTCGGGAATCACGGAAGGATCGGAGGTCATCACGCCGTCCACGTCCGTCCAGATCTGTATCTCCTCCGCATCCAGTGCCGCGCCGAATATCGCCGCCGAATAGTCGGACCCCCCCCTGCCGATCGTCGTCGGGATCCGCTGTGCCGTGGCCCCGATGAATCCCTGCGTCACCACAACCTGGCCGCTCTCGAGCCGCGGAGCGATGATCTCCCGCGCCCGCCGGTTGATTTCAGTAAAGAGCGGGACGGCTTTTGTATACTCGGCGTTCGTGATCATGACGTCCTGGGCGTTGACGAGGACGCACGGCATCCCTTCCTGCTTCATATGGTGAAACAGGAGGAGCGTCGAGAGGCGCTCCCCGAACCCGGCGAACGTGTCGAGCGACCTATCGGTCAGCTCTCCCAGTATGGCAATGCTCTTGACAAGATCCCGCAGCTCATCCACGAGTGCGTCGACCTGAGACTGGACGGTGAAGAGTATCTCCCCGGCGAAGAGATCGTGGGCGATTTTCCTGTGGCGCAGCCTCAGCTCTTCCAGGCGGTCGAGGGCCTTCTCACGCCCCGCCTCGCGCGCGCCCCGTGCGAGGGCAAGGAGGGCATTCGTCACCCCGGCACACGCCGAAGCCACGACAAGCGGGCGGCGGACGAGGTTCCGCCGGACGATCGACGCCACGTTCCGCATCGCGTGTGAGTCTTCGACCGACGTGCCGCCGAACTTCATGACGATCATGGTGTCCTCCCCTTCGGCACCGCGTTCCAGATCCGCGACATCAGCCAGGCGCCCGCCAGAGCGAACGGGATCGGCGCCCAGTGCCAGGCCTCCCATCCCCACCGGGTGGTGACGTAGCCCACCCCCATCCCCACGAATGCGCCGGCAAGGTACTGCATCCCATCGAACATTCCCGCCGCGGTAGCCGCGGCCTTCTTCCCCCCGAAATCCATAGATGCCGCGCCGCCGATCATGCCATGCGCTCCGTTGACGCAGAACGACAGGGCGATAAGGCAGCAGGCGGCGGCGATCGGTCCCAGGTTGAGCATATCCGACAGACCGAAGAGCGCAAGGACGACCGCCATGCCCAGGAAGCCGAAGAGTATTACCGGGGCCCTCCGCCCCGCAAACGTCCGGTCGGAGGTGATGCCGAAAACGAACCCCCCGGCGATACCCGCGAGCGCAATTCCCCATGTCGCCACGATGTACGGCGCATAGGTGGCAAAGGAAGCGGAACGTGCGCCGTGAAAGTCAACGAAGTATTTCGGCCACCACGCATCAACCACGCTGCGCCGCACAAAGCCGATCATCATGGAGCCCAGCGCGATCGTCCATGTGACGCGGGATGCGAACACTCTGGCGAAAACATACTTCAGCGAGGAAGGAGACCCGTCATCCCTGCTCTCGTCTCCGGTATCAAAACCGGCGAATCCCGCGTCCGCGGGAGAGTTCTCCATCCAGAGATAGTTGACGGCAAACATGACCGCAACGCACGCACCGGGAATCCAGAATGCATACTGCCACGGGAGCACGAGGAGTATCAGGGGAACTCCCTGAAATGCCAGGAGGAGCCCCATCCTGATCAGCACACCGAATATCCCGGAGAATGTCCCCCGTTCACGGACGTGAAACCACTGGGCGTTGACCTTGACGATCGAAAGCGCGCCGAACGACTGAAAGTACCCGTTGAGTCCCCAGACAACCGCCATCAGCGTCAGGAGGACTCCTCCCGACATCCCGAACGATATCACGGCGGGGGTCACGACATGGCGGGAGGTCCCCGTCCCTCCCCAGGCGGCGGGGCTCACGACAGCAAGCCCGGCAAGCCCGAACAGGAAGTTGGCCGCAATCACCCCCGCGGCCCCGAAGAGGAAGGCCCTCTTGCCGCCGACCCGGTCCGCAAGGGGACCATTGAGGACCACGGAGAGCCCGTACACAAGGGGCATCACCGTCTCAAAGACTCCCAGATCCGTGTTCTTCCAGCCGAAGATCTCCGCCAGTATCGGCGCAACCGCCGTGTAGTTGTACCGCGTGGCATAGAAAAACGCATACAGGATGCCGAGTGCCATCCAGTTGACGATGCGCCGGCGGCGGAAGTCGTCGCCGGGTATTTGTATCCCTTCGGGGGGATTTTCCATGGGCGTGTGGTTCCGTGGGATGATCAGCGGTTCGCCGGGAGGCGGTTCCCCCACAGTCTTTCCGTCACGCGGCCGAGCTCCGCGGCAATCAGTTTCGGATCGTGCGTCTTCTCGGGTTCGTTTTCGAACACCGCGTACGGCACCCGGAAATCCTTCACGCGGATGTATGCCGGATCGCGCAACGCGATATCCTCCCAGTCGTTCGTCCTGTAGTAGTGTTCCATTTTCTCATCAGGGAGCGAGTGGTACAGGATGGAGTCCTCTTCCCCCTTCCGCGCGCGCCGGCGGTTCTTCCTCACGGATTCCTCATACGACACACGTATGTAGACCAGTGCAGCACGGGAGAGGACCTCCTCGTGGAGGCAGTCAAGAGCGTGGGCGATGCCCTGTTCCCCTCCCCGGGCGAATTCGATCAACGTCGTTTTGCCGCGGTGATACGACCGGTTGCGCGCGATCCTCTTCCGGTATTCGAGATTGATCCGCTCGATATACAGGTCCCAGACGAAGTCGTCCTTGAACCAGTATTTCTCGTCCGTCCAGAGCCGCGTGCGCCCGTGACGGGTGAGTATGTCGTCGGTTTCAAACGTCTCCCACACGTAGAGAAAATCGTCCAGTTCCTCAAAACCACCGATGTGAAATCTTTCGAGCCGCACCCGCGGGTCGCTCTTCCTCAGGAAATCAATCACTTCCGACTTCCCGGCGGCCGGCCGGCCTGTCAGTATCAAAACGGGGAAGTTGGCGTGTTCCATGAAGTGCTCCTGCTGTTCATTACGGAACCCGTTCGATGAGGTCCGAAACCCGGGGAACGATCTCTTTCCGCACCCGGACGATCTTTTCGACGGCCTCGAACACCGTCGCTTTCAGGTACACGGGAATCCTGATCTCCTCACCCAGATACTTCTTCCCTTCCCCGACGAAGAAATCGCTTGCCGCACACGCATAGGAACGTCCTTCGTCCAGCGGCTTCCCCCCGACCTCGATCGACGTGAACTCGACGCTCCCGTCCGGCCGCCTCCTCCACCGCCCGGACATCCCCGCGATCTGTATCCCGGGCTTCTTCGCGACGTCATACACCATGATGTTCCGGAGCTGTTTCCCGGTCAGCTGGAATGTGGCGAGTATGTTCCTGAACGGGAGCACTTCGAAGAGGGCCTTCTTGGTCAGGGGACCCGCAAGCACGTCCCGCCGGATCCCGCCGTTGTTCATGAAGCCCACCTCGGCCCCGGCGGCTTCGCGCTGTGCGTCCGCAAGGAAGGTGCCGATGGCGCTCTGGGTTTCGCTCCGCATCCAGTTCCCCTTCAGCATGCATATCACCTGGTCGAATTCCCTGTCGATCTCCCGCTGCATCGAATCGGCGAGGACCGACACGGAGGACGGCGGGCGCTTCTCCCGCGTCCAAAGCGGAATGAGATTTCCGTCGTACTGCGTGATGCGCCCCGCCTCAACCGCAATATCGAGCTCACCCAGATCCTCCGCGTTCGATCCTGCCTGCACGATAAGCACGCCGTCAACCAGCTTCGGGTGGCGCAGCCGCGTGTGCGTATGCCCGCCGACGATGATCGCGAGCCCGTGGACCCCGGCGGCAAGCTGGGAATCCTCGTCGACCCCCTGATGCGTCAGCGCGATGACGATGTCCGTTTTCGGTTTCAGCTCGTCGATGAACTTCTGCGCCGTTTCCACCGGCGAAAGAACCCGGAGACCCATCAGGTTGTTCTGGTTGACAAGGTCGTACAACTCCTGCGAGATAAGCCCGATGATCCCGAGCCTGAGTCCCCCCCGTTCGAGTATGACATACGGGACATTGCCGACCGGATACCGGCCGACCGTGTCGACGAGGTTCGCGCAGACGGTCGGGAATGTCGCAATGCGGACGAGTGCACGGAGGTTGTCCTGCGAGACATCGAAGTCGTGGTTCCCCGGGCACCAGACATCGTACCCGATGGAGTCCATCATGGCAAAGAGGGCTCCCCCCTGCGCCCCGCCGTATACCCGCTCGGTGATCGGATTGCCGGTCATGACGTCCCCGGCATCGAGCATGAGTGTTGCGGGCTTCGACGCACGGATGCTGTCGGCGATGAATTTGAGTTCGGCGAACCCGCCGACAAGCGGCCGGGGTGTCCCCTTCACCCTGTACGACTCGTGCGGCATGAACGAGGCGTGCATGTCATTGGTGTGGAGGATTGTGAGGGTTTTTACCTGACCATGGACCCCCCCCACGGTCATGCAGGCCAGGAAAACCGCAACAAACCTCTTTCTGCTCAGAGAGCGCATGAAATTCCCCGGGTTGGACGAAATGTGGATGGTGCGGAATATACAAAGATTGTGTGAATTTCGAAACTGGAGTCCCCGGGAAAGGGGACGTCGCACACGCGTGCGCCGGACGGTCTCCTTGGATATTCGGGCGCGGATTTGTATTTTTAGACTCTGGACCTCAACGAACAGGGCGCACCATGATCGCACTCGAAAGCCTCACGCTCCGGACCATCCTCAAGCAGAGCACGCGGCGGTTTAAAGACAGGATCGCTCTTTCCACCGTTGACGGAGACTCCATTCTCTACGGCCGGTTCGGAGAGCGCGTGGAGGAACTCTCCCGCCTCCTGCACGACCAGGGGGTCATTCCCGGCGACAGGGTCGCCCTCCTTTCGGAGAACAGGCCGAACTGGGGGATCGCGTTCTTCGCCATTACGACAATGGGGGCGATCGCCGTTCCCATCCTCATCGATTTCCATCCTAACGAAGTCCACGGCATACTCCGCCACTCGGGGTCAAAGGCCGTTTTCGTATCGAAGAAGCTCCTCGGCGTCCTGGAAGATAAAGAGTTCACACACCTGACCACGCGTATCCTGCTTGACGACCTGTCGATCATCCCTCCCGAATCCTCACGCGACCGCGTGCAGCAGTTAATCGATCAGGGGAGCAGGGAGATCGCCCGGCTGAAGGAAGTCGCCATGCGGGTGACCGGGAGAATCCCCCCGGAGGTGCGGGAAGAGGACACCGCGGCCATCATCTACACTTCCGGCACCACCGGACACTCCAAGGGAGTGATGCTCACGCACAAGAACCTGGCGTCCGACGTGCTTGCGTGTTCCCGGCTTGTGGATGTCGGTGAGGAGGACAGGTTTCTGTCGATACTCCCACTCTCCCACACCTATGAGTGCACGCTCGGCCTGGTCCTGCCGCTTATGACGGGGGCGTCGGTATACTACCTGGACAAGCCGCCGTCTGCCGGAGTCCTGATGCCGGCCATGGCCAGGGTCCGGCCGACGGTCATGCTCTCGGTCCCCCTCATCATCGAGAAAATATACAAAGGGAAGATCCACCCGAAACTCACGGGCAACCCGGTCATCCGCGGACTCTACAGGGTACCGCTCCTCCGCAGGCGGCTCCACGCCGCTGCGGGGAGAAAACTCCTCGCCTCGTTCGGTGGCAAGCTCCGGATCTTCACGATCGGGGGGGCGCCGCTCGCCCCGGATGTCGAGCTCTTCCTCAGGGAGGCCGGCTTTCCCTATGCGATAGGATACGGGCTGACGGAAACCTCCCCGCTTATCGCCGGGTCGCCTCCGGGATCGACGAAGTTCCGGTCCACCGGGTTCCCGGTCTCCGGGGCCCGGATCAAAATCGACAACCCCGACCCCGCAACGGGTGAAGGGGAAATACTTGTCAACGGGCCGATGGTCATGAAGGGATACTACCGGGATCCGAAACGGACCGCCGATGTGATGACGGCGGAAGGGTGGTTCCGCACAGGGGACCTGGGGGTCTTCGACAGGAACGGCTACCTCTTCATCAAGGGGAGGCTCAAGAACCTGATTCTCGGACCGAGCGGGAAGAACATATACCCGGAGGAAATCGAGTCGACAATCAATGAATTCGATATTGTGCTCGAATCGCTCGTCTTTCAGGATGACAATCAACTCGCTGCCCGCGTCCACCTGAACTACGAAGAGCTGGACAGGTTGTTCTCACGCCTGCATCTGACGGAATCGCAGATCCGGGACAAAATGCGCTCCATCCTCGAAGACCTCCGGAGGCAGATCAACGAAAAGCTGGCGGCGTTTTCAAGGATACAGAAACTCGTTGAGCAGCGGGAGCCGTTTGAAAAGACGCCGACGCAGAAGATCAAGCGCCACCTCTACGTGTAGTCACCCCCGAGAGCGGCGTGATCGTTGATAACGGCGCCGGGACTGTCGGTGGCGCCTTCGGCGCCATCGCTGAGTCAGCGTAACTCCGGTCCCGCGAGGAGTTCTTTGATCTTCTCCAGACGCGGGCGGTCGATCGCCGTCCTTACGGGAAGCGTCGCACCCTTCTCAAGAGCCTTCCGGGCCTCTTCCTTCCTTCCCATGTCGATATAAAGGATCCCGAGCTCGAAGTGATGCCGCATGATGTCGGGGGCGATCGCAATCGCATTCCTCAGTGCTGATTCGGCCTCTGCATAGCCGCCGCGCGGGACAGAACCGACGAACAGCGAAGCAAGTGCCCGCCCCAGCCAACCGACGTTCCCCAGGGCCCTGTAGAATGACCCAAGTATCGAATATGCGGCGTCATCCCGCGCATTGAGCTCTATCGCACGTTCCGCCTCACGCTGCAATTCCCGGGAGAGCGCAAGCTGCTTTTCCGTTCCCTCCCCCAGCGCGATGTATCCGAGGGCCCCCGCGAGCCAGGTATGCCCCTCCCCTTTCGTCGAATCGGCGGCGATGCACCGGCGGGCATAACTCTCCGCCTGCAGGAGGAGTCGCGAACGTGCATCTCCCTCCGCCACCTCCGCCATACAGACAGACGCGCGGGCGAGGCGCCAGAGGAGATCCGCCTCCCCGGGATGACCGGCAAGGGCGTCTTCATAGCGCGCGATCGCCGCGGGATAGTCGATGCGTGCGAAGGCCTCGTCCCCCGAGGTGATCGCGCCGGGAAGGTCACCCGCGCTTTCCACCAGAATGGAAAGGAGGCAGGAGAGGATCATGCCGGTCATCAACGCGCCGGCCGGCAGTAATTCAGCGCTTCCGGGAAGTTCTGCCGGATCAGTGCAATGCGCGTCTCGTCCGCGCGACGAATACCGGCGAACACGTTCATGCCCCTCCTGCTTGCTTCTTCAAAAGGTCGCGGATCTCGGTCAGGAGGACCTCCTCTGCGGAAGGTTTCGGCGGTGCCGCCGGCGCCGCCTCTCTTTTCCTCTTCAGCGCGTTGATCGCCTTGATGAGGAGGAAGACCGCGAACGCGATAATCGCAAAGTCGAAGACCGTTTGTATGAACGACCCGTACCGGAGCATGACCGCGGGGACCGCGCCCAGCGGGGATTTCAGTGTGGCAGACAGGTCGCGGAAGTCCACGCCACCTATCAGCAGTCCGAGTGGAGGCATGATCACGTCCCCGACGAGCGACGAGACGATCTTGCCGAATGCGCCGCCGATGATGATACCGACGGCCAGGTCGACCACGTTTCCTTTCGTAGCGAATTCTTTAAACTCCTTCACGACGCTCATCTGTGTCTCCGGTGGTGTGGGTGGGTGCGGGGTTGGAGGACATTTTCTCAAAAAAGCGTATACGTCAGCCCCAGAGCGAGTGCCTGCTTCATCTGGGTTCTCGCAGAGACGTTGACATCGTTTATGATATCCAGCGTCAGACCGGTGGAGATGTATTTGTTGACCTTTGCCACGATCGAGTAATCGTTCCGCACAATGATGCGGTCGAGGCTCTGGAACGGGGCGAAGAGTTCGAGCCGTCCCACGAGCTGTATGTTTTCTGCGACGTTTGCATTCAGCTCACTGACCGACTCTGCCCCCCCTCTCGTCCAGACCTTGCGGACCTGGTGCGTTGTCAGATCCGTGGCGAACTGATTGTGCTGCGATGTGACCACTTCGCGCAGCGCCGCGCCAAGCCGGGTCGTGAATTCGGGGACAGGCTGGTAGGCCACGCCGGCGCTCTGCGTCACATACGCCGGATCAAGGAACTTTGAAATCTCACTCTCAGGCGTCGTGTCGTAGCTGTACCCGGGGGCGAACTGGGTGCGGAGCGTGGCCGCCACATAGGGATTGACGGACGTCCCCACCTTGTAGATCAAGAGGCTTTCGAGGTAAATATCGTCGTCGGTCTTTCGGAGACCCTGGTCGCCGAGTCGGGCCTGTCCGAATGCCAGCTTGTAGTTGTTTGTCCAGACCGTGCGTTCCGACGTCAGGACCGATGAACCCTGGAGGACGACCGAATACGCGAGCGTATTGGATCCCCCCGACACCCAGTCCTTGAATGATACCTGCGTCAGGTTCAGAGCGCCGGATGCAGTGTGTGTCCACCCGTAATGCTTCGAGGTGTCCGCGTTCGCTTTGGACGATTGTTCCTGGAATTTCTTTTCGCGATCTATCTCCTCCTGGGTCTTTTGCTGGGCGAGGGCGCCGGCGACGGCGAGCAGGAGGAGGGGAAGCAGGCGTGCGTTTATCATTTCGTTCCCGGATGTTGTTCGATCTGGTTGGTCGGAAGGCTTATAAGAAAGGAAAATCCGCGAAGAATGCAACCGCAGGTCACGCCTGCGGATTCCCCCCACCTTTGCATCCGTGCATCCCTCTCCGCGACCGTCTCGTTTCCGCCGCCGGCGAACACCCGCACGAACACCCGCGCGGGCGAACCCTTGCCTCTCGTCCCCGGGGGTGGTATCTTTATCTACGATGAAACTCCGTCTGCGCTCCTTCTTCCTCTCCCCCCTTCTCCTCCTGCACTCTTCGCCGGCAATCGCAGATCCGGTGGACTGGGGGGAGGTCCATGCCGTCACGCTGCGGGGAATCAACCGGCTGTACAACATGAACATAGACGCGGCGGTCGCCACATTCGACTCCGTCCGGAAAATGGCTCCGGGAGACCCCCGCGGGTACTTCTTCGGAAGCATGGTCCACTTCTGGCTCTATACGCTCACCCGCGACGAGAAGGAGTACAGGACGTTCCTCGAGAAATCGGACGATGTCATCACCATTTGCGAGAATCTCATCGACGCCAATGACCGGGATGCGGTCTCCATGTTCTACCTCGGCGGTATGTACGGATACAGGGGACTGGCGCATCAGGCGCACAACTCGATATTCAAGGCGGTAACGGAGGGGCGCAAGGGATACTTCTCACTCAAAGAGGCCGTAAAACTGAAGCCTGACCTTTACGACGCCCAGATGGGATTCGGCCTTTTTAACTACCTCGTGGCGAAAGTGCCAAGGTCACTCAGCTGGATAATGAGCCTTGTCGGGTTCAGCGGAGACGCCGAAGGGGGGCTTGCGATGGTCCGGAACGCGGCCGAACACGGTGTGTACACGAGGACAGAAGCGCGGTTCTATCTCTCCCAGTTTCTCTTCAGTGAACAGAAGAGCGGACAGGCACTCCCGATCCTGGATACGCTCATGGCCGAATACCCTGATAACCAGCTCTTCGTCGTCACCTATGCCACCTGGCAATCGAGGCTCGGGAACACGGAGGTCGCGCTCCGCTCGGCGCAGAAGGCTGTCGAGATCAACCGGCGGAGCCGGATACACTACGGTGAAGAGTTCGTGTACAGCACACTCGGCGCGATATACTATGCCATGAATGATTTCGTGAGCGCCCGGGCGAATCTGGAAGAGTATATCAGGAGAGTCGCCTCGGAGGACTACATCACCAACTGGACCTACTACCGGCTGGCGGTGGCACAGGAGATGTGCGGTGACCGGGGTGCGGCGCTGGGTACATACCGGCGTCTGAAATCTGTCAATGACAGGGACCGGGCCAACGAGTCATACCTGTACAGGATCGCGTTGCGCCGCCTGCGGGACCCGATCACTCCACCCGAGGCACTCCTCATACGCGGAGGGAACGATCTTGGAAGAAAGGCCTATGATAGCGCGGAAACCCTCTACATGCAGGTTCTGCAGCCGGGTGGTATGGACGCCGACATCCGCGGGCGTGCCCTCATAGGTCTGCAGCAGGTTTACATCGCGCGGGAAGACTACCATTCTGCCCTGCGGGCGGGGGAGGAACTGACGGCGCTGAAACCCGAGAAAGAGACGTGGCTTATTCCCCAGGGGCTCCTCCACCTCGGTGAAACATTCGAGAAACTTGGCAGGGTGAAGGACGCCCGCGCGGCGTACGAAAAAGTGCTCCAGTACGACGATTATGACTTTCAGAAGTCGCTCGAGGAGAAGGCACGGAAGGAGATCGGCAGGTTGAAGACTGCGGGGTAATTTGTTCAATCACCCGGTCCGGACGGCGTGGGTGTCCGGCCGGGCCAGGTACTTTGATCAGAAGTGTGTCTCCCGTTCGACATATCCCGCCGGCGGGACGAATTTCGACGGGGGAACGCTGGATGTCTCATCCACTGAAACCGCCCTCATCACCCAGTTCTCCCCTTTCAGGTTCCTTTCGCAGTCCAGGAGTATGTGATTCGCACCCGCATATTTGATGACTCCCGCGGGTGTGATGCGCTCGAACGCTTCACAGACCTGGCCCGCTATCGTTAACGGAGGAAGCCGTTTGATGTGTCCTTCCGCCTTCTCGGTCACCGGCATAGCTTCCCAGTCGAACCTCACCTCGGTTCCGCTGGTCGCAGGACCCCTTTTGAAGACTATCCGCTGGTCATGCCAGAGTGTGTAGACCGTTCTCCCGTCGCACAGGACGGATTCTTTCAGTATCCCGTTGACATATGTGTCTTTGCACTCCTGCCGGCCGTATTGGTCAAAATACAGAACGATCCGGCCTGCGATCCTTACCCGTCCTTCTATCGTCACGGTTTCGTACGTGATGATGCCCGACTTCACATCGTACTTCTTCTCCTGGGCACCCAGGCGCGAAGGCAGTATCCCAACAAGTGCAATAACAATCAGAGCAATAATCCGAGTCGGCATCGGTCCCCCCCTTTATGATGACATCGTTGCATCAGGATGCATCATACTAGAGAATCACGAGCGGAACAGAAGCGACATGCATCACATGGTGACGTGGTTCACATGTACCATCGGGCACAAGCGGAGCGGGAGGACGGGTCTCACTCTATCGTAAGATTTTGCGATCATTGATTATCTTTTTTTCCCTCCCATCCACTAGCGTATCAGAGGAGACAGGAGCATCCCCAGGAGATATGTCGCAGCTGCTTCCCCGAGCCCGATCAGTGTCATCTCGGTTCCGCTCGTGAGCCATGACCTTCCGGTGACGAGCACTTTCGATGAACCGACAATGAAATGAGCGAGCGTGCTGACGATGAATGAAATCGTCAGTGCAGTCATCCCCGACGCAAAGAAGAACGGAATGACAGGGACAACAGCGCCGACCGCCGTACTGAGGCTGGCGCTCGATGCGGCCACCCACTGGTTGGGGAATGTCTGCTCAGAAAGTCCCAGCTCTTCATGGGCGAGCGATTTCAGGAGCTGTCCCGGTTGTTCCGCCAGACGTCCTACCATGGTCTTAGCCTCCGCGGGAGTGAATCCCTTCAGCTGGTAGAACAATTCCAACTCCTCCTTCTCCTCTTCCGGGTTGTTCGCGATCTCCCCACGCTCCTTGTCAATCTCCGCTTCATACACTTCACGTTCGGATTTTGTCGCCAGGTACGCGCCGCTCCCCATCGAAAGGGCGGACGCGATCGCAGTCGCAAGCCCGCCCAGGAGGACAAACTCGCTATTTGCGTGGGTTGCTCCCGCAACACCGCTGACGACACCGAATGCCGCCCCAAGGCCGTCGTTCACACCGTATATCGCCTGACCTATCCATCCCCCGCCCCTGACATGCCAGCGTTCCCGGCCCAGAATGCGTTGCAATTTCCCCTGGACTCCTGCGGCGCCCGACTCGAACTCCCCCAGAGCCCTTGAGTGGGCCCGTTCCTCCCGCGCAGTTTCCGTGAGCTCCACCCGGTCGGCGTCCGAAGGAGCGGATGTCATCAGCGTTTCATAGAGCCTGTCCGCCTGGACTTCACCGGCCTCCAGTATCCCCGCGGCAGATGCCGTGTCGCTCCTGAGGAGGACCGCTCTCCTCATTTTGTCGATGAGAGTCTCTTTGTACGTGCCCGGGTCGGCTCCGAGTGCATGGAGGCGCTTTGCCCAACGATCCGCGTGGCGCTCTTCCGCCTCCGCCATCCGTTCCAGTATCGCACGACGGGCCGGATTGGCCTCGCGTGATGCGAGTGCGTGGTAGTTCCTCGCGCTCCTCATCTCATCGAGCCACGCCTGGCGCAGACCCTTAATGAACTCTCTACCGTGATCAGCCTTGGGGGGCATAGAGGTCAGAACGCTTTAATGTGGTGGGGGATGCCGAAGGAATTGCGCCAATCTCGGAATTTGTTTTTACATTTACAATCCGCTGGATGGCGCCGAGGGATCCCGCGCACTATTCCAGAACGAATATCTTCCTGCTTGCGCACATCTCCTTCAGAACCTTCGGCCAGACGGTGACGCTCACCTCCCCGAGGTGTGCCTTCTTCAAGAGGAGCATGAATGTCCTTGACTGCCCGATCCCGCCGCCGACGCTGAGAGGAAGTTCGTTCGAAACTATCCCCCTGTGATACGGCTGGTTCAGAAAATGCGACTGGCCGGACATCTCAAGCTGCAACTTGAGCGTTTCGGCATTGACCCGTATCCCCATGGAGGTGAGCTCGTGCCGGCGGCGTGTCACGGGGTTCCAGACAAGTATGTCGCCGTTCAGCCCGTGCAGCGTCTTCCCCTCCTTCGACGAGGTCTCGGTCACCCAGTCGTCGTAGTCGGCGGCGCGGTTCTCATGAGGATAACCGTCCTTGAGCGGCCAGCCTATCCCGATGATGAATACCGCAGGGTATTTCTGGAGTATCTCGGTTTCGCGGGCCTTCCGGGGGAGATCCGGGTACATTTCGAGTATCTCCTCGGCATGAAGGAATTTGAGTTCGTCGGGGAGATTCGGGTACTTTCTATTCTTGAGCCGGGGGTACGCTTTCTGGACATGCCGTTCCGCCCCTTTCAGGACTTTCCAGATCTTCCCCACGATCTCTTTGAGGAACCTGATGTTTCGCTGGTTCGGCTTGATCACCCGTTCCCAGTCCCACTGGTCAACGTAGCAGCTATGGTCGTGGTCGAGGAAATAATCCTTCCGGACCGCGCGCATGTCCGTGCAGATTCCTTCCCCCAGCTTCATGGAGAACTGCTTCAATGCGATACGTTTCCATTTCGTCGCCGCCTGCACAATCTGCGCGTCTATCGGATGCTTGTCGTAATCGTTGGAGATGTGAAACTGGATCGGCGTGCGTGACCCGTCCCTGTCGAGGAGGTCGTTCACACCGCTCTCCACATCGACGATCAGGGGGACCTGCACCATCATCAGGTGGAGTTCCTTGCAGAGATGGTCCTCG
>PMJR01000095.1 GCA_003158475.1 Ignavibacteriota bacterium
TCGCCCTATCTCTTCTTCTGGCAGGCGACAATGGAAGTGGAAGAGATGAAACAGAGGAAGAGGAGTTTTGTGGTCAACAAAACAATAATGCGTGACATGAAGAAGGATGTTGATGTTGGAATGTTGTTTTCAAACCTTGTCATGTTCTTTATCATACTCACGTCGGGGACGGTGTTATTCAAGGGAGGCATTCATCGGATTGAGACCGTGGAGCAGGCGGCTCAGGCATTGAAACCATTAGCAGGGAATTTGGCGTATCTGCTTTTTGCGACCGGTGTCATCGGCACGGGATTACTGGCCATTCCCGTTTTAAGCGGGTCACTTTCCTACATCATTACTGAAACATTTGGCTGGAAAGAAGGATTGGACAAGAAGTTCCACCAGGCAAAAGCATTTTATATCATCATTGCCATTTCACTTGTCCTGGGTTTGTCGTTGAATTACATCGGCATTTCACCAATCAAAGCCCTGATTTATTCTGCCATCCTTTACGGGTTGACCGCGCCTGTTTTGATTGCCATCATTATTCACATTGCCAACAACGAGAAGGTCATGGGCAATTACACCAACGGAAGAACTTCTAACATCCTTGGTTCGGCGACATTAGCGCTTATGACCTTGGCTGCGGTGATTCTGGTTTACCTGCAATTCAAGGGAACGTAGAACCGGACGCAACAACACCTCCGACCGAGCTTCTCCTGCCCTGTTGAATCTGTCTCGCCTTCTGGGTATCTTATAAGATTAAATACCCATTCCGACTTCCCACCGTATTCTTTATGGCTGACGACAGGATTGTGGAACCGCGTTTGTTGCGCGGCTTCCGGGACTATCTCCCGGGCCAGATGAACGCCCGGTTGAAGATGATCGATACCATCCGCAGGGTCTATGAATCGTACGGGTTTCTCCCGCTCGACACGCCTGCCCTGGAATACCATGAAACGCTCATGGGGTACGGGGAAGACAACGCGAAGCAGATTTTTGAATTCGAAAACCCCGAAAAGGAACACGTCGCGCTCAGGTTCGACCTGACGGCCCCGCTCGCGCGCGTCGTCGCCCAGTATCCCGACCTGCCTCTCCCGTTCCGCCGCTACCAGGTAGGCCCCGTCTGGCGAGCGGACAAGCCGGATGCGGGGCGGTTCCGTGAGTTCACGCAGTTCGATCTTGATTCTGTCGGTACTTCCTCCTCCGCCGCTGACACCGAGATCCTCTGCGGGATGTACGACACCCTGTGCGCCCTCGGCATCGCCAGTTTCCGGGTCAGGTTCAGCGACAGGAACGTGCTGAACAGCCTCCTTGATTTCGCCGGGATCCCCCACTCATCCTCCCATGCCGTGTTTCGGATACTGGATAAACTTGACAAGATCGGGCTTGAGGGGATTGCCGCAGAACTGACCGTGGGGCGGGTCGATGCCTCGGGGGACAAGATCCGGGGACTCGGGCTGGGAGGGGGCCAGATAGAGAAGATCAAAAAGTTCCTTGCCATACCCCACGGGACGCGAAAGGATGTCCTTGATATGCTGGGCCGCCTCTTCAAGGATATCCCTTCGGCGACTGGAGCGCTGGAGGGACTCGGCGCAATTTGCTCATCGCTTGACGCACTAGGCATTCCCGATGAATTTGTTGCCCTTGACCAGAGCATTGCGCGTGGTCTCGACTACTATACCGGACCTGTCTTCGAGGCCATGCTGACTGATGCTCCAGAATTCGGTTCGGTGTTCGGGGGGGGGAGATACGACGGGCTGGTCGCGCGATTTCTCGGGCGGAACATCCCCGCAGTGGGAGCCGCGATCGGCGTGGACCGCCTCCTGGCGGCCATGGTAAAGCTCGGACTCACCGGTACGACCCCGTCAACAGCACAGGTGCTTGTCACGGTCATGGAGCCGGGCCGCATCATCGAGTATGAAAAGCTCACCCGCGAGCTCCGCCAGGCCGGTATCAGGGCTGAAATGTACCTGGGGGAGGAAAAGGGGCTCACGAAACAGCTTGCCTATGCAAACCGGCAGCAAATTCCCCTGGCGGTCCTGGTCGGCAGCGACGAGTTTGTAAAGGGGGAAGTGACGATAAAGAACCTTACGCTCGGCGCTCGGCTCCCTGACAAGAAAACGCAGAGGGAAGAGTGGCTGAAGCTCTCCCGCACCGTCCAGGCCGCGGTTCCCCGGGGAGATTGTGTGGCGTACATCCGGAGAGTCCTCTCTGAACTCTAGTTCTGAATCAAGGGCGGCGGGAGTCGCCGCCGTACCATGCTCCGAAAGGAAGACGTTATGCCTGTCGTTTTAGATGGAAACTCTCTGACGATTGAAAAGCTGGTCCGCATCGCGCGCAACGGGGAAAAAGTAGAGCTCGACCCGAAAGCAATGGAACGGATCAAGGTGTGCCGGGCTATGCTCGAAGATAAATTGAAGGCACATGAGATCATGTACGGGACCAACACCGGCATCGGAGAGTTTTCCGAGGTGGTGCTGGACGACGAACAGGTGAAACAATTCCAGCGCTTCCTCATCTACAACCATGCGGCGGGAATCGGTGATCCGATCCCGGTTGAATCCGTTCGTGCGTCAATGGCGGGAAGAATCAATGTCCACGCGCACGGCAACTCAGGCTGCCGTCCCGAAATCACACTTACGCTGATCGATCTCCTCAACAAAGGCGTGACGCCGGTGGTATGCCAGAAAGGTTCCGTCGGGGCATCGGGCGACCTCGCTCCCATGTCCCAGGTGGCCCTGCTGATGATGGGGGAGGGTGAGGCATTTTACCAGGGGCAAAGGATGCCGGCAAAGCAGGCGATGGACCTCGCAGGGATTCCTGTTCCCGGGCTGCTTGCGCGCGATGGCCTGGCAACGATCAACGGGTCCAACGTCCTGACAGCGATGAGTGCGCTCCACCTATATGACATCAACCGGTGGCTGAAACAGGCGGAAATTGCAGCGGCAATGACACTCGAGGCGCTGTTCGCGAATATGAAGCCCTACGATGTCCGGGTGCACGAGCACCGCGGATTCGCGGGGGCAATCAGGAGTTCAAAAGCAATCCTGAAGTGCATACAGGGGAGTGATCTGCTCACCGGAGGGATCAAGACGAAGGTACAGGACGCTTATTCGATGCGCTCCACCCCGCAGGTCATCGGCGCAGCCCACGACGCGATCGCGTTTGCCCGGAAGCAGGTGGAAATCGAACTGAACGGTGTCGGTGATAATCCGATCTTCCTTCCTGAATTCAAGCTGACTCTCACAGGTGCGAATTTTCAGGGGACCCCCGTTTCTCTCCCGATGGATATGGCCGGCGTGGCCGTCACGATGGTATGCGTTCTGTCGGAGCGGCGTCTCAACCGGCTCACCAACCCGGCCCTCAGCGTGGGACTCCCGGCATTTCTGACAAAGGGGGCGGGGATGTTCTCGGGGCTCATGCTCAGCCAGTACACGGCGGACACGCTCATCGTCGAGCAGCGTATACTCTCCATGCCCGCATCCATTCAATCGATCCCTGCCGCTGCGGATCAGGAGGACTTCGTTTCCATGGGGATGAATACGGCGATCAAGAACGGACAGATTCTCGACAACGCCTACGGGGTTCTCGGTATCGAGTTTATGGCCGCAGCCCAGGGGCTTGATTTCCGGGAGTTCCAGCCGGGCCGGGGGGTGTCGACGGCGCGCAGCGTCATCCGGAAACATGTCCCGCATCTCGAGGAAGACCGCCCGCTCTACAATGATCACAACGCTATGAAGGCGCTTGTGAAGTCGTGCGAGATTCTGGAGGAGGTCGAGAAGACGGTCGGTCCGCTTGAATAGACCGGGCCGTCTCAACGCTCCCGCTTTTTGTTCACGCACGAACAGGTCGTGAAAGATCATGGATGCAATACGCCGGTCGAGCGCCTGATGTTCCTTAGTATCGTCGTCGCGATCATCAGGGAGCGACGGCGTAAAGGTGGAATCAATACCTTCGGGGAGAGGGAGAGAAGAGAATGAGCGAGAAAATCGTCAAGACCGATGACGAGTGGAAGAAACAACTGACCCCCTCGCAATTCGAAGTTGCAAGGAAGAAGGGAACAGAACGGGCGTTCTCAGGTGAATATTGGGACAACCATGAAGCTGGGGTGTACCGTTGCGCCTGCTGCGGAGCCGAACTATTCGCGTCTGAGACTAAGTATGATTCGGGGACAGGGTGGCCGAGCTTCTGGGCCCCCCTGAGGCTGGAAAACGTGGCGACTTCGACAGACCGGAGCCTGATGGTGAAACGGACAGAAGTGCTTTGCGCGAGGTGCGATGCTCACCTCGGCCATGTATTCGACGATGGCCCCAGGCCGACGGGGCTCCGCTACTGCTTGAATTCGGCATCCTTGAAATTCGACAAGACGACATGAGCGGCGACCGGGCGGACCTGCACGATCTCGGATTCGGCAGTCGTATCTCCCAGGAGTCGCGCCGCCGTCTCCTGAACCGGGACGGGAGTTTCAATGTCGAACGGAAGCGCCTTCCCTTCCTCCGTTCGTTGAACCCCTACCACACGCTGCTCACAATCACCTGGCCACGCTTTTACCTGCTCATCCTTTCGAGCTATCTTCTTTTTAACGTCATGTTTGCGGGGGCATACTACTCCTGCGGTCCCGGGTCGCTTGCCGGTGCCGAGGAACGGACAGGGGAGGCGCGCTTTCTGGACGACTTCTTCTTCAGTGTGCAGACTTCGACGACGATCGGCTACGGCCGGATCGCTCCTTTCAGCACGATGGCAAACGTCCTGGCCAGCATAGAGGCCCTGACCGGACTGCTCGCATTTGCGCTCGCAACGAGCCTCATGTTCGCACGGTTCTCCAGGCCTGATGCAAGGGTTCTGTACAGCAGACATGCAATCGTTGCTCCGTACCGCGGAATCAACGGGCTTATGTTCCGCATTGCAAACGAGCGGAACAGCCAGTTGATTCAGGTGGGTGTGCAGGTACTCCTCAGTAGATTCGAACAGGAAGGGAAAGCCACCGTCCGGCGGTTCCACCGTCTCACCCTCGAGCGGGACGACGTGACGTTCTTTCCCCTCACCTGGACGGTCGTCCATCCGATAGACAGGCGGAGCCCCATTCACGGTCAGACGGAGGAGGAGTTCCGTGCGGCGGAATCGGAGATCCTCGTCCTCCTCTCGGCGACCGACGAAACTTTTTCGCAGACCGTCAACTCGCGTTCCTCATACAAGGCGGATGAGGTGGTGTGGGGCGCGAAGTTCAGCGATGTCTTCGGACAGAAGCCCGACGGGACGATCGTCGTTGACTTGCACCGCATACACGCGTTCGATCGCGTCCCACTCTCGTAATCCGCGTCGATATGTCATAGCTCGTTAGAGATGCCACCAGTGAGGACTCCATAAATCTGTCATCCCTTTGGGCCTGTTATCCGTTTGGGCAGTTATCCCGTTTGGCCTGCGGCCAGGTTGATTGTGGGCCCCCTTTGGAGTATCTTTTCAAATCCCCGTTGACCAGACACCACCCCGGTGCACGCTTGTCGAGATTGAAGATACTTGTAACATCGACCTTCGTCACTCCCTTCATTACTGAAGATCTGAAAATCCTTCGGAAGCATTGGGAAGTCGAGCATTTGATGGTACGTGGCGCGGGAGCGCTCCCTGCCATCGCCCGCGGTGTGAGAAGGAGCGACATTGTCTACACGTGGTTCGCTTCAACATACGCTGCGGCCGCGGTAGCATCAGCCCGCGTTCTTCACCGCCGGTCGGTGATCGCGATTGGGGGGGCCGATGTCGCCGGAATTGATGAAATCGGCTACGGGATCTGGGTCTCCCCTTGGAAGTCCCGCCTTGTCTCGTATGCCCTGAAGAAGGCCGACATGGTCCTGGCCGTCGATCCGTTCTTAAAAGAAGAGGCGATCCGCCGGGCGGGCTATGACGGCCGGAACATTGAGTATCTCCCGACGGGCTATGATTCAACGTTTTGGTCTCCCGGCGGAGAGAGGACGAATTCCGTCCTCACCGTCGCTGTCTGTGACAGTGAGGCGAGAATGCGTGTGAAGGGAGTGGATCTGCTCATTGACACTGTGCGTTGCCTTCCCGGTACGAAGTTCCTCCTCATCGGGATACAGGAACCGCATGCGAGCCTGCTCCGTGCGCTGGCGCCCGGCAATCTTGAGATTAGGGGGAGGGTCTCCCGGGAAGAGCTTCTCGCCCTTTACCGCGGATCGAGAGTATATTGCCAGCCTTCCCGGCTTGAGGGACTTCCGGGGTCGGTGTGTGAGGCGATGCTCTGCGGGTGTGTCCCCGTCTGTACGGATGTCGGCGGGATGCGCACGCCCGTTTCCGGTCACGGATTTCTGGTCCCATGGGGAGATCCCGGGACGTTGGCGGCTGCGATCACGGAGGCGATGGCCGGACCTCCCGCAGGTGGTCTCGGTGGGAGGGAGTCCATTGCTTCACGCTTTACGCTCGAACGGCGGGAACAGGGACTCATGAATTTGATAGGCGGCCTTGCGGGATGAAGAAGCCGGTGAATGATATCCTCGCAATACTCGCAGGCGATGTTGGCGGCAGGGCTGTCGGTTTTCTTGTCACGTTATATCTCGCGCGCGTGCTAGCGCCCGCCTCCTTCGGGATCATCAACATCGGGATGGCGGTCCTCGGGTATCTCTCCCTGTTGGGAAGTCCGGGGATACAGATGGTCGAAACCCGCAATGCCGCCGCGGCAGACGGCGGGATGCCGGCGAGAGCCGGGGCCATACTCTCGATGCGACTCGTCCTCTCACCGATCCTTGTCTGCCTGACGTATGCCATGATGGTGTTGGTCGGCGTCCCGGATGCGACGCGCGATGTGATCGCACTCTATTCCCTCTCTCTCATTCCGATGGCGCTCTCACTTGACTGGCTCTTTCTGGGGAAGGAGAATTTCCGCGGTGTGATGATGTCTCGCCTCCTGAACTCGATTGTATTCGGCCTTTTTGTGCTCATATTGGTGCGGGCCGAGTCGCAGATCAGGCTCACTCCTCTGGCCTTTTTGGCGGGCAATCTGGCGGGCATGTTGTTCCTCGGGATGATGTACCGCCGGCGTTTCGGACTCCCCGAAGTGGGGTGGAACCCTTCTGCCTGGTTCGAGGTACTTAGGGTGAATATTCCGGCGGGGACTGCGATGTTCCTCGCTCAGAGCGTCGCCAATCTCCCGCCGATTGTCATCGGCATCCTTCTGTCGAACGCGGATGCGGGCATCTACAGCGCAGGGATGAAACTGATCTTTCTCCTCCTCCTAGTCGACAGGTTGCTGAACTCACTGTTTCTTCCGGTGGCGACCCGCTACGCCGTCTCAAGGTCTGCGGAATTCCCCGCCCTTTTCTCTGCGGCCCTCACCGCAATTGTCGTATTCATGGTTCCGGTGTTGATCGGGACCTGTATCGTCGCCCGACCGGTCGTCCTCCTGATTTTCGGCCCCGGGTATGAAGGGGCGGTCCCGGTCGTCCGCGTGCTGACAGGATATGTCCTCCTGACGCTCCTGAACTCCTTGGAGATTTGCACCCTCATCGCGTTCGGGCGGACCAGGACATATTCCGCGATCGTCAGCGGGGGGGCGCTCATAGTGTGCGTCACGGTTGTGGCCTTCACCGCACTCTTCGGTCCTGTTGGGGCAGGAGCGGGGATCATCGCCGGCGAAGGGGTCATGCTCTTTCTGCTGGTCCGCGCCGTTTCCCGTGTGGCACCGCTCCCCACATTCCGGTTTCTGCTGAAGCCCGCAATCGCGGGGCTCGCCATGGCGGTGTCGTCAGTCGCACTGGCGGGACTCCCCCCTCTGGCTTCCCTCATAGCGTCATCCGCTCTCTTCGTCATTGTCCTGCTCTCAATCAAAGGACTCCCGCGGCAGGAGATCCGGTATCTCCGCGAAAGGCTCATATGAACCTTCGCGTGGGAATGATAGGCAACTCGCCGGGGTGGGAGGAACTCCTGTCCCAGGTTGGTGTCCCGGTTCTTCATCCCGTTCCACCCGATTCTCCTCCGGGGACATTCAGCGTGATCGTAGCGTCGAGGCAATTGACCGGTGATGAAATGGCGTTTGTGCGGGAATACCTCCGAAGCGGGGGGGCAATTCTTGGATCGTCGGCGTTCCTCGAAGGGTTACTTGAGCGAACCGGGGACCGGATAAGGCTGAGCTACCTTGCACCGGAAGCCCGCTGCCGCGTCCGGGGGCTCTCACTGCTGGACGTCGAGAGCATCGGTTCCATCCCGCGCGAAGCAAACTGCCTGAGGACCAGCGAGAATGTCTATGCTGTTTTCGCAGGCGAACTCCTTGGGGGACTGGCGGTGGTCACCCCCTTCGATCCTGGAGAAGCGATGGAAGATTTCAGGGCCGTCGAGCGGTACTTCTACGCACGGCAGGAAAGACTTCCGTCAGAGAGGGTCTCTCGCGTCGGCAAGAACGAACTGTTGCATTTTGTCAGGGGGGCCCTGGAATACCTTCATCACGGGAGAGGCATTCCCTTCGCCTGCCTTTCGCCGTTTCCCGGCAAGGCGGTGAACGTGTTTGCATTCCGGATTGACACCGACAACGGGACTCGGGAAGAAATCGATGAGCTCTACCGGATCTCCTCTGACTTGGGGGTTCCTTTTACGTGGTTCGTCGATGCGGGAAGCCACAGGTCATGGCTCGGACGATTTGCAGAGATGGAACGACAGGAAATCGGGCTGCACTGTTTCGACCACAGGATTTACCTTGATGCTGCGAAAGATGAGGAGAATATCCGTCGGGGGCTCACCGCGATGAATCAGTCGGGCCTGGCCCCCTCATCGTTCGCGGCACCGTTTGGCTTCTGGAGTCCCGACTTCGGGAGGTCGATCGATCGGTCAGGGTTCCGGTATTCCTCGGAGTTCGCGTGGGCATACGATGCACTCCCGCATTATCCTGTCACCCGCGGCGGACGATATGCGACAATGCAAATACCGGTCCATCCAATCGCAATCGGGAGTATGCGGCGGTCCGGGTACACTCCCGCTCAGATGATACAATATTTCCATGACGTCGTCCTCGGGAAGCTCTCCCGGCGGGAACCGCTCTTCTTCTACCACCACCCGGGACACAGGCAATGGGACGTCGTGCGTGATCTCTGTGATCACCTACGGAGCTCGGGCGCGTGTCCGCTCACGATGGGGGAGTACGCAACATGGTGGGGTGAGCGCCGGGCGCTACGCCCATTGTTCCGGCTGGAGGGGGATTCGGTAATCACATCGATCGAGGGTGTCGCTCCGGGTGCGGATGCGGGTGACGTGAGTGTGTACATCAGCAGGAAAGAGGGGGAGGAGGTTCTCGTCCCGCTCCAGGAAGGTGATTCCGGCAAGGAACGGCACCGCGTGCTGCCGTATGTTCCCCCGGCGGATATCACCCGGACAAGGGAATTCGATCTGCGGGGGGAAATCGGACGCCAGTTTACACGTCTGCAACGGAGGTTTCCATGAGAGTAACGCTGGCGGGTTATCAGGCCGTGTCCATTCTCCATGGAGGGCCGAGAACGCAGATCCTGAACACGGCAAAGCATCTCCCCAAATTCGGGCCGGTAGTCCGGTTCTTTGACCCGTGGACTCCTCTCAAAAAGGGGGATACCGACCTTTTCCATCTCTTTGCTGCGAACATCGGGACATACCATCTCGCCCGGGAGGTCCAAGCGTTGGGGATTCCTCTGATCGTCTCGCCGATTGTCTTCAGCCTCCACACTTCTGCGTTCGTCCGGAGGACTCTGAACGTGAGCCGTCTGCTTCAGCGGGCAGGGAAAGGAATCTGGTTCGATTACGGCATCACGGCCGACATATGTCATTGGGCGTCGAGGGTGCTGCCGAACACCGCCGCGGAGGGGCGCCTCGTAAGCGAGGGACTGGGAGTTGATCCCGGTAGGATCAGCGTCGTTCCGAACGGTGTGGACGAACGATTTTACACGGCGGACCCCACTCCATTCATTGAAAAGTACGGAATTCGGGATTTCATATTGAACGTGGGACACACGGGGCATGCCAGGAAGAATGTCCTCGCGCTCATCTCCGCGCTCTCGGAAATCGACCACCCCGCGGTGATCATCGGTCGCTTCATCACAGGAGAATACGGCGACGCATGTCGTCGCGAAGCAGCGAAGCACAGGCACATACTGCTGATCGACGGACTCGAAAACAGTTCGGATATGCTGGCCTCTGCCTATGCAGCGTGCGACACGTTTGTGCTCCCTTCCTTGTTCGAGACGCCGGGGATCGCCGCACTGGAGGCAGCGCTCGCTGGCGCAAAAGTGGTCATAACTCCCTATGGAGGGACGAAGGAGTATTTCGGGGATTTAGCCGGATACGTTGAGCCGTCCTCCGTGGTGTCCATCCGGCAAGGGATCATGGCAGCCCTGGAAAAGAAGAAGGGGACGGAGCTCCGTGAGCACGTTCGAAAGAATTTTCTCTGGCAGACTGTCGCCCAGAAGACCGCGGCAGCATACAGGGAGGTGAGCACCAAGGGGGACTGATTCGGTCTCTGTCGGTTACAGAGGTGAACGCTATTTGCTTCCATCCATCATAGCTTGGAAATACCGATGATCAGGAGACCATTTCCCGGGGAGGCTGTCCGATGAAATACCTCGTTTACCTTTTCCCTCTGGCCCTTATGATTGCCTGTAACAAGGACCAACCCCCCACCGGACCCACCACTCCCACGTTGTTCTATCTGGATTTAACTGGTTACGGGGAGACATTGCAACCGGGATACTTGAAGATTTATTCTGACAGTTCATGGGAGAAATACGGGGGCATTGACACTGTGAACGGGACAGCCTACGTTTCAACTGTCGCGAGTGACAGCACGCTGTCTTATTACACCCTGGCCACCGGCCAGTATGCCGGATATAAGCTTACGGGCCTGGACCCGATCCTCTTTGACGTTCCCGTGCCTTTCCTCCCAACACATTGGCCGTCGGATTCGACATTCGCTCGCACCGCCACATTCACGGTTGCGGGGTATTCTGTGTCGGTCACAGATCTCTATACGCTGATCGATACAGCCGTCATCGTCACCCCACTGGGGAGTTTCTCTCCAGCCCCGCATTTTCATAATGTCACATATGCAGTAGCCTCGGATGGCGCAACCGGGTACGCCTCGCAGGATATTTGGACTGCCCGAGGTCCTGGCGTGATCGTCACGATGCAGCAGGGGCAATCCGCCGTGTACTTTGTTCGCGGATATGTCAACGGGAAGTCATGGGAAAGTACCACACCCGCCCCAAAAGCTGCGCCACAGGGAGGGCTCTCTCATCGAGGTGGATTGCGGGGATTTCTCCGTTTCTCGAAGCCAGGGATTTCTTGGGGGTGTGTGAGGAATAAGTCGATCTTCTTGCCGAAACCATAAGCCTTTTTGAAATCAGATCAAAACCGTTGTCATCACGGCAGTTCTGACGGGTATGAGACTCGGAGAATTGCTCTCCCTTGAATGGTCAGCCGTGGACTTCACCGGTCGCTTCATCAGCATCAGGAACACGAGCACCTTCACGGCACGGTGAACAAGATAACGGTGTCCATGAACTGACGCCAATCCCGCCAAACGAGTCGCGCCACCCAGTTGGCCATACCAACCCGTATGCGGACCCGACGGGGTCCCCCTGATCCGTCACTGCCGCCAGGATGTGTTCCTTGCCCCGAAATCCGTAATTGTGTGGGAGAAAACGCAACGATCTCCTCCCGGGGGATACATAGCAAGGGTCCGACCGGTTAGCGCGAGAACCTGTTATTGAGTGGGAGTTCCGGGAGATATCGAGGGGAAACAGGCGGCCTGGTGTGACCTGCACCCTTGCGTGTCTCCGAAGTGATCAATACCTTGATGAAGTGTTCATTGAGAAGTCGGCGCTGTCCAAGGATGGTGGCCGACTCTATTGTTTAGGGGGCCTCGCTGGCTGGGGCCAAGGAGGAGATTATGACTGGAATCAGAAACTGGTTGTTGCTGACCGTAATTCTGCTGAGTTCACTGACGAGTACAGCGGGTTTGAGTGGAGCGAAGAAGACGAATCGGATTGCGTCTGATTCCGCGCGGACCCTCCAGGCGAATCGAATTGTTATGTCGGTCAACGACCGCGGCTGCCTCATTCGTTCACTCAACGATGATTGGGGCGTTAAGCGTTTTGATTCGGCTTTGCAGTTCTTTGGAGGATTGGCTCCCATCGTATTCGATCACGGACCGTGGATCATCGGCAAGATCAATGGTGCACCCCGGGCAGCCATTTCATACTGGGGGACATCGTACATGCCAGGACCCGTGATAAACGGAAGCCCCGCTCTGATTGTGCGACCGCAAGACTCACTTCGCTACCATCCATATATGCTCAATTCACGGTCGAACTCTTCCAACAATGATTTTGTTACGTGGCCTGCGGACCTGGGTGCTCCGGTTGATCCATCGGGGAAACCCCTCCTTCTGGGAGATGAACTCATCTGGTCGGTATTCAACGGAGCTGACTCCACAGCGCATCCTCTTGACCAGGGTTTCGGTCCCATTTCTCATCTTCCGGTCGAGATCCAGCAGTCGGTCTATGCGCACGCAAGCTCGACGACGGATACGTCTCTCCTTGGGAATACGGTGTTCATGGAATGGACGTTTATTAACAAAGGAACAGCCACGATAGAATCCTGTTACGTCGCTCTCTGGACCGACATCGATTTTGACGACTTCGAACACAACTTCCCGGCAGTAGATACATCTCTCCAGGTCGGGTATTGTTGGGACGGCCTGGCCACCCCTGAGGGTTCGCCGTACGCAGTGGGGTATGTGCTCCTTCATGGACCGATCGTCCCGGATCCTTCCGGGACATCTTTCTTCCGCGGCCGGGTGCGACCCGGATACAAGAATCTCGCGCTCTCGTCGTTCTGGGGAATCATAAGTGATGTCGGACCGGTGAATTCGTTCATTGCTGGGCCTACCTCAATGAGTGCCGCATGGAACGTAGCACGCGGATACGACAAGGCAGGAGGCGTTATCCTCGACTCTGTGTCAAAGACGCCCACCCGATTTCCATACAGTGGAGATCCGGTAAGTGGTACGGGATGGGTTTACAACCTTGTCTACACTGCTGGAGAAGAAGGATTCCTGATGTTCACGGGACCGTTCAATTTCGCACCGGGCGATACTCAATGGGTTATGACAGCACTCGTTCCTGCACTCGGAAGCGACAGATTTGAGAGCATCCGTGTCTTGCGTAGAGATGCAACTCTCCTTCGGGGGATGTCTTATGACGCTATCGCCAAAGCCATGCCTCTTTCAGTTGCAAGGGGTCAGGGTTTGCCGATTTCGGTGGCCCTTTTCCAGAACTACCCCAACCCCTTCAACCCCTCTACCACCATTCGCTATGCTCTCCCCATCAGGGCACAGGTCACCTTGTCCGTCTTCAACACGCTTGGCCAACAAGTAGCTGTCCTGGTGAACGAGAACCAAGAGGCGGGGTATCATGACGTGCGATTTGATGGCAGTGGTGTCGCGAGTGGCGTGTACTTCTATCGGTTGAGGGCGGGAGATTACTTATCGACGAGGAAGTTTGTTATCCTCCGTTGAGCAGGTAATCAGCGAAAGGGGAGAGCGAAGTCCACGAGTTGCTCCAGATGTGAGTGTATTGATTTCGCGCATCAATGAAGGAAAGAAAAGTCATGAAACAAGTATTGGCCATTTCCCTTTTTGCCTCACTGTGTCTAAATGCGACAACGTCGATCTCTCAATCCAGTTGGTTCTGGCAGAATCCATCGCCAACTGGTCAAATACTCTATGCAGTCTCTTCTTTGGATACAAATACGGTGATCGCTGTTGGATCATTTGGAACGCTGATTCGATCGACAGACGGCGGTTTGACGTGGAAGCAGCAGATGATTGGAACTGCGCATCATCTCAATGGTGTCTCATTTGGGGATGCCTCTTCGGGTACAGTAGTTGGAAATTTCGGACTGATTTTGCGCACCACAAACGCAGGTGCGACCTGGACAACGCAATCAAGCGGGACATCAGAGGGCCTGGTCGGAGTATGTTTCACGGACGCCGGGACAGGGACAGTTGTCGGAGATAGCGGCACAATTCTTCGCACGACGAACGGGGGTGCAACATGGACCGCTCAAACAAGCGGGACAACGAACTATCTCGAAATCGTTGACTTCGTGGATGCCAATACGGGGACGGCTGTTGGGTCAAACGGCACGATTCTTCGCACGACGAATGGGGGTGCGACATGGACCGCCCAAACAAGCGGGACGACGGGGATACTTTGCGGAGTCCACCTCACGGATGATAGCACTGGGACGGCAGTGGGGTGGAGTGCCACGGTATTCTCCATGAATGGTCTGATCCTTCGCACAACGGATGGAGGCGCCACATGGGCCGGTCAGACAATACAATCAACCCCTTTATATGCTGTTCAGTTTAGCGATGCAAAAACAGGCACCGCAATCGGAACCAGCCGCGTTTACCCTTACAAGGGAATCATCCTTCATACAATTGATGGGGGATTGAACTGGGCGCCGCAGTCCACTGGCGCCACATACGAGTTCAATGGAGTGCACTTTGCCGATGACAGGAGAGGATGGACGGTGGGAGCGTATGGAGCTATTTTCCACACAACCGATGGGGGGACAACGTGGTCGGCTCAATCAAGCCTTGCGCCTGGAGCGACACTTTACGGGGGTTGTTTTGTTGACGAGAACTCCGCGTTCGTCGTGGGTGCGAACGGTGCGATGCTTCGCACGACGGATGGAGGATCCACGTGGACCACGCCGCGTGTCTTATTTGGACCATCCGAGTTCCACGGAATCGCATTCGCGGATGCCGATTCAGGAAATGTCGTGGGCGGTTTTCACGGGTCGTACCGCACCACCGATGGTGGAGCAACGTGGGTGTATCAGAACAACCCGCTGGGATATGCGTATGGAATCTGTTTCCCGAGCCCGCACGTAGGTTACATGGCAGGGGGTGGCGTTGCCAAGAGTACAGATGGTGGGGCCACGTGGATCAGGCAATTTATCGGATCAGCCGTGAATGAGGTGTGTTTCACCGATACCAATACGGGGACGGCAGTGGGAGAGACCGTTATGCTCCGGACGACCGACGGCGGAGTGAATTGGACGGAGATTCCAGGGATGACGAACTACATGCTTACTGGTGTGTCGTTTACGGACGCAAATACGGGGACGGCCGTAGGGAATGACCAATCGCCTGCTACAATTATCATTCGGACGACGGACGGAGGCACGACCTGGACAAACCAATCCAGCGGATTGCCCGGTTACTCCACGCTCAATGCCGTTCATTTTGTGGATGCCCAAACAGGCATTGTAGTCGGATCGACCAGTACTGATGCCGAGTCGGCGGGTCCCACAGGTTATTCAATCGGGGTAATTCTCCGTACTTCGAACGGAGGATCAACGTGGAAGCAAGACCCATTCACGACTTTTAACACTCTGTCGAGTGTTTTTTCTCTCGATGCTCATACGTTGATGGCCGTCGGCTTCAACGGCACGATTCTGCGCACAAACAATGGCGGCCTAACCGGCATCAAAAATGCTCCACCGTTCCGGTCCGCGAGCCCGGCACAGGTGGTTCTGTTGCAGAATTATCCGAATCCATTCAATCCATCAACCGCGATTCGGTACAGCCTGCCGCATCGAACACAGGTAATGCTGGCGGTATTCAATATTCTCGGACAGCAGGTTGCACTTCTCCAGAACGGCGCTCAAGACGCCGGCCTCCACGAAGTGCGACTTGACGGGAGCAGTCTTGCGAGCGGGGTGTACTTCTACCGGTTAAGGGCGGGAGAGTATGTGGAGACGAAGAAATTAATTTTGGTCCGGTGAAGGGAAGGAGTTCCATCAGATCACTCTCGGATTGAGTTCGTTCGTACAAGGAATGACAGATGTATTGCCTGATGCTTCTCCGGAAACGTGTTGTAAACGTCATCCTGCAACTTGAGGGGGCGACACTGACAGGGAATTCGCAGGTGCTGCTTAACCCGCCAACTCTGATCTCCCCCGGTGATTCTGCGGATGGATTAGATCTGACCGTTGATCTGGTCTGGCATAGTGTCTCAGCAGCGACCGGGTACCATGTTCAGGCGGCGTGGTACAACACGTGCCTTTATTCATTCAAGGACACAACACAATCGGATACGACAATGCGGCTGTCGCACCTGGACCCCCTCGGGCATTATTGGTGGAGAGTAGCTTCAAGGAACGGTTTTGGAGATGGGTCGTGGTCGGTTGAGCGGACGTTTGTGACCAACGAGGTCCTTGGCATAGACGCCGACAATTCAGGACCAATCCCGAAGGTCGGTCTTCTACTCCAGAATTATCCCAATCCCTTCAACCCCTCCACCACCATCCGCTACGCATTGCTGCAACGCTCACACGTGACGGTCACAGTGTTCAATACACTCGGGCAGCAAGTGGCAAACCTAAAGACGCGGTGGAGGAGTCGGGGGAACACAGTGTCAAGTTCGACGGCGGATTTCTCTCCAGTGGAGTGTACTACTGTCGCATGCAGTCCGGCGATTTTTCGAGAACACTGAAATTGCTTATGGTGCGATAGCTGGAGGGCCCAGCCACACCAATGTTGACAACAATGAAATTGGATTGTCCGGTGCAAAACGCGTCGTCGATCACGATCTGCCTGCGCTTCGTGGGGACCACAATCCTCCTCGCGATGCCATTATCCCGGCCTGTCGCCCAGAATGCGTTTCCTTTGGCAGTCGGCAATACCTGGCACTACGAAATCAGTTACTTCAATCGCACACCCTTCGTCATTCTTCCATACACCATTCGAATCGTTCGCGACACAGTCATGCCCAATGGGAAACTGTATTATGTGCTTGACTCCCTTGACATGTTCTATGAACGTTTTATTCGTGCGGATTCATCGCACGTGTATTACTGGGACAGAAGCGGGCCCGACGCTACCTGGGTTGACCATATTGCGTTAAATCTGAGAGCAGGCGCTGGTGAAGAGGACACGGTCAGGCTGGGCGATTTCTTCGCGTGTCAGGCAGGAAAAATCACCGCCGACACGATTTTCGGGAAGCCTGAGAGTGTCCGCACGTATTCCTTTTGGGGGCTCGTCTTCGGCGGAGTGACTGTTGCCAACGGATTCGGATACCTCACATATGAGTACTGGGGGGATTATGGCGATGTGCAGTATTTCTGGGACCTCACGGGCTGCGTAATTTCGGACACAGTGTACGGCAGGTTGACTGCGTTACATCGGGATTCTCATCCTCCCGGCGGTGCGGCTCTTTTCCAGAACTACCCCAACCCCTTCAACCCCTCTACGACCATCCGCTATGCGTTGCCGCAGAGGTCTCGCGTGACGCTGACCGTGTTCAATACCCTCGGCCAGGCTGTCGCTACCCTGGTCAACGAGAACCAAGAGGCGGGGTATCATGACGTGCGATTTGATGGCAGTGGTGTCGCGAGTGGCGTGTATTATTATCGCATTCAGGCGGGCGGGTATGTGAAGACGATGAAGATGTTGACGGTCAGGTGACGTCGTTCTCAAGAGTGAAATTGAACGTGAATTCAATATGATAATGTCCTTCAGGCAGTTTGACAACCTTCTGATTGAAACTGCCAACAAAGGGTTGAGGAGAATTCTGTCCCATCCAAGTGAGGGAAAGTGGCAGAACCAATCATGAACTATAGTATGTAATGAATCTAGTGAACCAGTCATTCAGGGAGTATCCGTAGGAAATGAGTCTGGACCATTCAGAACCCAAACGAGAGTGACCTTTGGCAACAAAAGATTGGGATAGATACGTTGGAACTGCGAAGGTACTCGTAGTCGGACACGACCCAAGACTTCAAAAGTCCAATACAATGGCGGACTTCTGTTTCTTTGCCAACTACTATTTCGACCAAGTTGACGACCCACAGTACTTGAAGAAACGAGCGTTGGCAAAAAGTGTATTTGAATTTGTTGGGGACATATCTGGTGGGAAGTACAGGGACCCAGAAATATACATCACCAACCTTTGCAACGACCCTTTGCCCTCAGCTCCAAAGGGAAAGACAGTTTACATTCCAAATGCAAAAGCACTTCAAGGTCTTGAACATATCCGAGACGTACTCTACAAAACGAACATAGAAGTCATTTTTGCTATGTCAGAGCAGGTCAACTACTGGCTCCAAGAGCTTGGGTTTTATGATTCTCAGGACGGTTATCGGAACGATGCCAAGCCGAAGAGAGCTGGAACAGAGAGCCATCCCCGCTACTATGCCCCATCAGTTAACGGTTGTTTCAAAAAGATATGTGGCAATGAGTACAAAGCTGACAACAGGCACAGTATCTTCCCAATTCTCCATGTTAAAAACTATCCGCCCGAGGGAAGGTTCCTGACGTACCGTCCGAGTTATGACAGAATGAGGACAACGGTATCCACCCTCAAAATGACACACGAAGGGGTGGATTGAGAGAGGGGAACTGTCTTTGAGAGACGGTATGCAGCTTGGTAGTCGAGCCGGACTGTCTCGGTTACCTCTTTCGGACATCGTGCAGGGGATAGGGGTGTTGGAAATCACAGATAAGCCAAGGGACAAGTGAGGGCCTTGCTCTCTCTGCTTCTATTTCGTAAATTTGAGTAGGCGATGCTACCGCTTTTGCTACCGATAGGCGGAAAAACGGTTCGGAGAGCTGGCAGAACGGCTATTGCACCGGTCTTGAAACGGCACGGGCGTTCGCAGCCACAGGGAATCAGCCCAATACTCGACCATTTTTCCATCACCCCGCGTCATTGCTAACGGATTTGACAACTCGAGCAAGGAGTTGCCATGTCCGATCCCACCAAATTCACTCTCTTCAGACGTTCGAACGGCATCTGGTACGTCATCTTCACTGAGGATGATCACCGCGTGTGGAGATCAACCAAATGCCATCTGAAACGAGACGCCTTGAAGGCTCTGACGACGTTCAAGCACTCGATTAGAGATCGAGGCCCTTCCATTCTGTTCAGTTCGTTCACTAAGGAATTTCTTACCTATGCTCGAACCACGCTTCGTCCCAGCACAATAGCCGGATATGAGCAAGGGTTCAAAGATTTCCTCCGACTGGCTGGAGATCTTCGTCTGCATAGTGTAACCCCACGCGAAATCGAGCGCTTTCTTGCAGCGAAAATTACACAGACAAGCGAATGGACCGCTAGGAAGGACTATGCAGTTCTCGCGAGTGCATTTGAGACTGCTCGACGCTGGAAGCTGATTTCGGAGAATCCGTGGAGATCGGTTCGGAAACCCAGATTGAGGCAAGTTCTGCCAACCTTTTTCAGTGTCGCGGAGTTCCAGATATTGCTTACAGTTATAAGAGATGAACAATTCCGCGATCTTTGCATTCTTGCGATCTTCACTGGGATGAGAATGGGGGAACTCTGTGCCCTGGAATGGTCAGATATCGATTTGGAGCGAAAGACAATACTGGTGCAAAACAAGGAAGGTTTCCTCACCAAAAACAGCCGAAATCGTATTGTGCCCTTGAGCGAAGTTGCCGTGAGCCTCCTCCGTGGACGGGCAATCCAACCGACGAGCTCACGGGTTTTTCAGCGTAAGGGTGAGAAGCTAACCAAGAACTATGTGTCGAAGGTTTTCAAGTACTACGTGCGCAAGGCAAAACTCAATGACCGGCTGCATTTCCATTCGCTAAGACACTCAGCGGGATCACTCATGGTGCAGGCCGGGGTCCCGATCTACGCGGTGCAGAGAATTCTGGGCCATGTTTCGATTGCTACCACCCAGATCTATGCGCATCTCCAAACCGAGAATCTTCACTCCGAAGTCAACAAAATCCCAATAGCACTAAACTGAAGGGCAGATCCTGAGTCGACCAGGGTTTGGCCAGGTTTTGGTCTCCCCCTAACAGTAGCACGGTCTACCCCCTACTGTAGCAAAGTCTACCCCTAACTGTAGCAACCGTCTTTATTCGCTCAATGTTGACGGCCCTGAAATCACTTTTTCTCCCCTTTATATATTAGTACATACTAATAACATCCATCTCTCCGCCCCTGCTCCGAGATGGATTCTGGTTCTGACCCCTTAGCTAATGACTTCCCTGAAACCCAAAATTCGTCACCTCGAACGTTGGAAAAATGGGCTAATCGAGAAGAAAAGCGCCGCAATCATTGGCGATATTGATCGGACGAGGATAAAAACGGACAGTAATTAGTTGCACGTCTGAAAGGGGGGGGAAGGAGGGGAAAAAAAAGAAAAGACTCGACGCCGTGCATGGTCATAGGGCATTGGGGTTTTTCCGCGGGGCGGATCTTTTCTTTTTTGTTTTGGACGAGAAATAGGGGGCGGGCTTTCCGAGCGTCTATGTGCTGTTGAATCCCAACTCTGGACTGATGCGTCTGCCGCGCTTCTGCGGGAATATCTGTCATTCACAACTGGAAGTCTCACGATCCTAACCTTGGTGTGACCGGCATCCTTGACTCTTGAGGCCTGAGTCGGTAGTATACTGTAGTGTTCATTGACGGTCGGCGCTGTCCAAGGATGGTGGCCGACTGTTTTGTTGCCGCAGTCCTTTCAGTTCTCGGAGGCCGCATGCGAATTTATACACTGGCAATCCTCACTCTTACAATTTGTACTCATTCCGACCTCGAAGCACAGTGGGTCCAAACCAATGGACCCTCTTATGGCTATTTCCATTGTCTTGCTGTCAGCGGAACAAATCTATATGCCGGCACCCAAAGCGGTGTCTCCGTTTCTACCAACAATGGCGATAGTTGGACTGCGGTCACCTTAGTCCCGCTGTACCGCGATGTTATGTCGTTAGCTGTCAGTGGGACGAATGTTTTTGCGGGCTGTGAAACCGGCGGCGCCCTTCTTTCCACTGATAACGGGACGAGCTGGACTGCCGTCAACTATGGTCTAACATCCTCAAGTGTCTTTTCTTTTGCCGTCAGCGGGACGAATGTCTTTGCGGGGACTGACGGCGGCGTCTTTCTCACCACCAATAGCGGGAAGAGCTGGACAGCGGTCAATTCAGGTCTACCTTTGAACACAAGGATATCTTCTCTTGCTGTCAGTGGGACAAATCTCTTCGCGGGGTCCAGCTTCAGCAGCGGTGTCTTTCTTTCCACCAATAGCGGCACAACCTGGACTCCCGCGGACTCAGGCCTGACCGACACGTACGTCGATGCTTTTGCTGTCAGTGGGACGAATCTCTTTGCAGGCACTTCTCGCGGCGTCTTTCTCAGCACCAACAGCGGGAGAAGCTGGACCGCGGTCGACTCAGGTCTAACGGGCGATGTCAGGTCTCTAGTTGTCAGTGGAACGAATCTCTTCGCGGTGACCGGCGGCGGCGTCTTTGTCTCCACCAATGGCGGCACAAGTTGGACTGCGGTGAACTATGGTCTAACAGTCCCATATGTCATATCTCTTGCGGCCAGCGGGCAGAATCTTTTCGCGGGCACTAACGGCGGCGTCTTTCGGTCCACCAATAACGGCGCAAGCTGGAGTGCGGTCTACACCGGTCCAACGCCCGTGAATGTTTACGCTCTTTCTGTCAATGGGTCGAATATCCTTGCGGGCGCTGATCGCGGAGTCTTTCTCTCCACCAATGCCGGCGCGGCTTGGACTCCGCTAAACTCAGGTCTCACGGCCTATAGTGTCTTTGCTTTTGCCGTGAGTGGGACGAATCTCTTCGCTGGGACTGATGCCGGCATCTTTCTTTCGACGAATAGCGGAATTGGCTGGACTGAAGTCAACCCATATCTCAATTATACCAGGTCTTTTGCCTTCATGGGGACGAATCTTTTTATAGGCGGTGGCTCTGGTGTGTATCTTTCTACCAATAACGGGACGAGCTGGACTCCGGTCAACTCAGGGCTATGGAGCCCGACTGTTTGGTCTCTTGCGGTCAGTGGGACGAATCTCTTTGCGGGCACTGGTGGTGGCGGCGGC
>PMJR01000091.1:0-10764 GCA_003158475.1 Ignavibacteriota bacterium
GCACACGCTCTACCTTCTGACGGCCACGCCCGTGATCGGGCTCTCGAAGGAACAGATGGCGATCGTGGCGAACACGGCGCGCTACCACCGGAAATCGCAGCCCAAAATACAACATGACGCATTCCGCGTGCTTCCGTCAAGAGACAGGGTGGTCGTCTCAAAACTCGCCGCGCTGCTCCGCGTGGCCGATGCGATGGACAACCAGCATGCCGCGAAGGTGAGCGAGTTCAGCGTCGAATTCCGGAAGCCGAAATTCATCATCAGCCTCAAAGGGGAAGGGGATCTGCTCCTGGAGAAATGGGCGCTCCTGAAGAAGGCACAGATGTTCGAAGAGACCTACAGCGTAAAAGTGTCGGTTGAAGACTAGGAACGACATCCCGTCCGGTTTTCTCCAGGCCGACATCGCCGGATTTCTCATGCGCGCCCTGGAGGGGCGCTGGCACCGCCTCGCCGCCGAGCTTGAGAGGAACCGGCGCCGCTGCTCGGAACCGGGGATACATGACCTGCGGGTTGCGACGCGCCGGCTGCTTGCCGTTCTGGACCTTGCGGACGCTGTTCTGCCGGGAGAGGTCGGTCCCCGGAGCCGGCGGATGCTGCGCAGGTACCTGAAGTCCTTTTCCCCCCTGCGTGATTGCCACGTTCGTATACTGACGCTCCGTGGGCTCACGCGCCGGTTCACGGTCAGCCGTCCCATGCTCCGCGAAGCCAGGGTTCTCGAGAAGGAACTCGTCAGGAACGCGGGACGCGTCATAGTCCGTTTCGATACCGCCGCGTTCGAACGGGAGGTCTCCGCGGTCGCACTTGCGCTCGCGTCGCTGGAAGACACGCCTGCACGGACGTCGGCCGCCGCAGTCGTCCTGGCGGGGGTCGCGGCGAAGAAGTACCTTCGCGTGGCGGCAAGGGGGAGGAAGCTCACCGCGGCGGACACGAAAACTATCCACCGCCTCCGTGTGGCATTCAAAGAATACCGGTACGCCATGGAAGCCCTCCTCCCCGTCTTCCCCGGTCTGGGGAAACCGCAGTTCAGGACGATGAACGCATTCCAGGACAGGATGGGGGAAATACAGGACATCGAAATCCTGATAGGGGCCGTCGGCAAGTTTGCGGTCACCCGGGGGGCGGCATTCCCGGCCTCCGTGTTGAATCTGCAGCGCCACCTGGCGCAGCGCCGGCTCGCCCTCGTGGATTCCTTCATGAAAGGAGCGGACGCCGTGACGCACTTTTGGCCGCACGGTGCTTCCCGCGTGCGATCGGCCTCCCTCCCTCCGTCGGGGCACAGACAATGAACCTCTTCCTTCTCAGGCATGCCATCGCCGTCGAGCCCGGTGCGCTCAGTGGAGCGTCGGATGCCGACCGGCCCCTCTCGGCGGAGGGAAAAAAGAAGATGCGGAAAATCGCGCTCGGCATGAAGACGCTCGAGCTGTCGTTCGATCTGATCCTGTCGAGTCCCTATGTTCGCGCACGCGAGACGGCGGAGATCGTTGCGCACGAGTTCGGGTCCGTCCTGGAATTCACCCCGCGGCTCGGGGTGGGAGGGGATCCCGCGACGCTTGTTGCCGAAGTGGACGCCCGGGCAAGGGGCCTGACAAATGTCCTGCTTGTGGGACACGAACCGCAATTGAGCAAATTGATTTCCTACCTCCTCGCAGGTAATTCCGGATTGTCCGTGACGATGAAGAAAGGGGGCCTCTGCAAGCTGGATGTGCCGCGGCTCCGCTACGCTCGGTCCGCCTCCCTCGAATGGCTTCTCACGCCGTCACAGCTCGCACATCTCTCTGTGTGACGCCCGCCGGATTCGTTGATTTTCCTCTTAAACTTTCATAAATTACTAATCGTCTAATTTTCAATACCCCGAGATCATATCTGCAACCGGAGGAAGTTCCATGGCGTATGACATAAAGGCGATAAACGAGAAGATCCACCGTGAAAGCGCGTTCATCGACATCCTGCAACTGGAAATGAGCAAGGTGATCGTGGGGCAGAAGAACATGGTCGAACGTCTCCTGATCGGGCTCCTGGCCAATGGCCATATTCTCCTTGAGGGGGTGCCGGGCCTGGCAAAGACCCTGGCCGTCAAGACACTTGCCTCGGCCATCAAGGCGAAATTCCAGCGGATCCAATTCACCCCCGACCTTCTCCCGGCGGACCTCGTCGGGACGATGATCTACAACCAGAAGGAAGGGTCGTTCCAGACGAAAAAGGGTCCGGTGTTCGCGAACTTCATACTCGCCGACGAGATCAACCGCTCCCCCGCCAAAGTCCAGAGCGCGCTCCTCGAGGCGATGCAGGAACGCCAGGTGACGATCGGCGAACAGACATTCAAACTCCCCGAGCCCTTCCTCGTCCTTGCGACGCAGAACCCGATCGAGNNATCGAGCAGGAGGGGACGTACCCCCTCCCCGAGGCGCAGGTCGACCGGTTCATGCTGAAGGTGAAGATCGGCTACCCGAGCAAGGAGGAGGAGCTCCTGATCATGCGTGCGAACGTCATCGGGACCTTCCCCGAGCTGAACAGCGTCGTGACGCCCGCCGACATCATAAAGGCGCGCGGCGTGATCGGGGAGATCTACATGGACGAGAAGATCGAGAAATACATACTCGACATCGTCTTCGCCACGCGCAACCCGAAGCAGTACAACCTGCCCAACCTGGCACAGCTGATATCGTACGGCGCTTCTCCGCGCGCGTCGATCAATCTTGCGCTCGGGGCCAAGGCCTACGCGTTCATCAAGCGGAGGGGGTATGTGATCCCGGAGGACGTCCGCGCCGTGAGCCTCGACGTTCTGCGCCACCGCGTGGCGGTGACGTACGAGGCGGAAGCGGAGGAAGTCACGCCGGAACAGGTTGTGCAGGAAGTTCTGAACAAGATCGAGGTGCCGTGACCGGGCCCCCGGAACGCCGCCGGAACCTGACAGGAACCACGCCGGAACAACACTAGAACCATGGATACGCGGGAACTTCTCAAAAAAGTCCGCCGGATCGAGATCAAGACTCGCGGGGTCGTCAACCAGGTCTTCTCGGGCGAATACCACAGCGTCTTCAAAGGACGCGGCATGGAGTTCTCCGAGGTGCGCGAATACCAGTTCGGCGACGACATCCGCACCATCGACTGGAACGTGTCGGCCCGTTTCAACCGCCCCTTCGTGAAGGTGTTCGAGGAAGAGAGGGAATTGACGGTCATGCTTGTCGTGGACTTCAGCCGGTCGGGGAACTTCGGCTCCGTCACGCAGACCAAGAATGAAATCGCCGCGGAAATATGCGCCGTCCTCGCATTCTCCGCGATCAAGAACAACGATAAGGTCGGGCTGATCCTTTTCACCGACCGGATCGAGACGTTCGTCCCGCCGAAAAAAGGGCGCGCCCACATACTCCGGATCATACGCGAGCTCGTGTCGTTCGATCCGGAGGGGACGGGAACGAACATCCGGCAGGCCCTCGAGTATTTCAACCACGTGACCAAGAAGCGGTCCATCGCGTTCCTTGTGTCCGATTTCATCGACGAAGGATACGACAGCATCCTGCGCGTCATCAGCCGGCGGCACGACGTCATTGCCGTGGAGCTTTCGGATCCGCGCGAGGAGCGCCTGCCGGATGCCGGGATCATCAAGCTCCGCGATGCGGAGACGGGCGCCGAGCGGTGGATCGACACCGGCGTGGCGGGCGTCCGGATGGAATTCGAGAAATTCTGGCAGGTGCGCCGTGCGGCGCGGAGAGGACTCTTCCTCCGGAGCAAGGTGGACGCGATCCCCATACGGGTCGACCGGCCGTACATCAAACCGATCGTCGATTTCTTCCAGCTGAGGGCGCGCAGGTGGTGAACCGGATCGAGACGGCATGCCTCACGCTCGTGCTGGTCCTCGTCGTGTGCTCGCCGGCGGCCGCACAGTCGAGGCGTCTCACCGCGTATGCCCGCGCGGACTCGTCGTCCTACCTGGTCGGCGACTGGATCACCGTGCATGTCGACCTTCTTCATCCGAAGGGGGCGGTGCTCCGTCCCGTGCTCGGAGACTCTGCCGGCGGGTTCCTTGTTCTCGACCGGCGTCCCGTTGTCCCGACATCGGACACATCCAGCGCCACGGCATTCGTGGTCGCGAAATACGATTCGGGCATGGCGAAATTCCCCCCCGTCGAGTTCGCGGTCACGCTCCCGGGCGACACGTCGGCCCGCACCGTTTCCACCAACCCGGTCGTGCTCACGGTCCGCACGGTTCCCGTTGACACCAGCAAGGCCATCCGCGATCTGAAGCCCCCGATGGCGATTCCGATCTCCCTTGCGGAAATACTGATGTACGCGGGAGCGGCGATTCTCGTTGCGGCCCTTGCGTATGCGGGATGGCGGTTCTGGAAGCGGCGGAGGGCCCGGAGGACCGGCGGGGCGGGGGCCTATGTCCCTCCCACGCGACCCGCACACGAGATTGCGTTCGAGCAGCTTGCGCTCCTCAGGGAAAAGAAGCTCTGGCAACAGGGACACATCAAACAGTACTATTCCGAGGCGACAGAGATATTCCGCAGGTACCTGGAGAACCGTTACTCGATGCAGGCAATGGAGGAGACCACCGACGAGATTCTCGCGGGACTGAGGAAACTCCGGTTCCCCGGGGAGATGTCCGGGACGGCGGAACGGATACTGCGCCGGGCGGACCTGGTGAAGTTCGCCAGGTTCGAGCCGGGGATCGCGGACCACGAAGAAATGATCACCGTGATTCATGATTTCGTGGACAGGACAAAGATCGTGCAGATGACTCCGGTCTCTGCGGGGGAGGGGACGGTGGCCGCGCATGCCATGGAATAACGTGACATTCAGGGATCCGATGTACCTGGCGGGACTGGTGCTTGTCCCCGTCCTCGTCCTCTGGTACATCCGCCGGGGGAGGGATGTCACAAGCCATTACCGGTATTCGACCCTCCTGCCGTTCGCAAAGCTCAAGGCGACGCTCAGAGAACGCCTCCGGCACCTCCCGTTCGTGTTCCGCATGATCGTCCTCTCCGTGCTCGTGGTGGCACTGGCGCGCCCCCAGACCACGTCTCAGGGGGAGAACATTTACTCCGAGGGGATCGATATCGCACTCCTCCTTGATATCTCCGGCAGCATGCTCGCGGAGGATCTGCAGCCCAACCGGGTCGAGGCGGCCAAGGAAGTCGCACAGAACTTCATCGACGGGAGGAAGAACGACAGGATCGGGCTCGTGATTTTCGCCGGGCAGAGCTTTACGCAATGTCCGATGACGCTCGATTACCGTGTCCTCAAGAACCTCCTCCGTCAGGTGAAGCCCGGGATGGTCGAGGACGGTACAGCCATCGGGATGGCGATCGCGCAGGGAGTGAACCGCCTCAGGGACAGCAAGGCGAAGAGCAAGGTCATGATCCTTCTGACGGACGGCGTGAACAACAGGGGCGAGATCGACCCCATCACCGCCGCGCAGATCGCACAGACGTTCGGCATCAGGATCTACACGATCGGCGTCGGCACGCAGGGGGAGGCACCCTATCCCGTCATGACCCCCTTCGGGAAGAGGTACCAGAACATCCCTGCCGATGTCGATGAGAAGGCGCTGCAGCAGATCGCGGAAATTACGAACGGGCAGTACTTCCGGGCGACGAACAACAGGACGCTGAAACAGGTGTATACGGAGATCGACAGGCTTGAGAAGACCCGCATCGAGGTCAAGGCGTACCGGTCGTATACGGAGTTGTTTTACGGCTGGGCTCTCGCCGGTTGCATCGCGCTTCTGCTGGAGTTTTCCCTGAACGGTTCCGTGCTCCGAAAGCTCCCGTGACATGATACGGTTCGCCCATATCGAATATCTGTACGCGCTCGCGGTCATCCCGGTGATGGTCCTTGTGTACCTGCTGTTTGCACGTTTCAGAGCGAGCGCCGTGGCCCGGTTCGGGAACCCCGTGATGCTGGAGCGCCTTGCCGGGGATGCGAGCCGGAGCAAGCGGCTCGCGAAGTTCATCGTGCTGCTGGCTGCCGTGCTGTGCCTTCTCGTTGCGCTGGCCAACCCCCGGATCGGGACGCGGCTCGAGGACGTGAAGCAGGAAGGGGTGGACATCTTTATCGCGCTGGACGTCTCGCTCAGCATGAAGTCGGAGGACATCAAGCCCAACCGCCTGGAAAAGGCCAAGTTTGAAATCCGCAATCTTGTCGCAAGGCTCGGCGGTGACAGGATCGGGCTGATTATTTTCGCCGGTCAGGCGTTCACGCAGTTTCCCCTCACGACCGACTACAGCGCTGCAAGTATGTTCCTGGATATCGTCGACGTGGACGCCATTCCGGTCCCCGGCACCGATATCGGGTCCGCAATCGAGCGCGCCGGGGAGTCGTTCGACTTCGAAGAGACGACGACGAAGGTCCTTATCATTATCACGGACGGTGAGAACACCGAGGGAGAGGTGTTTGATGCCGCGGAAGAGGCGGCAAAAAAGGGGGTGTTGATCTACACGATCGGGCTGGGTTCGCCGACGGGATCCCCCATACCCGTCTACAATGCCGCCGGGCAGCAGGTGGATTTCAAGCGGGACAGGGGGGGCGCCGTCGTCATGACAAAGCTCGATGAACCGTCCCTGCAGAAGCTGGCGTCCATCGGCGGGGGGAAGTACTTCCGGGGGACGAACGCCCAGGACGAGCTGGACGAGATCTACAAGAACATCAACGCGCTGCAGAAGAAGGAGTTCGGCGTGAAACAGTTTACCGACTACGAAGACCGGTTCCAGTTCTTCCTGGTCCCGGCAATCCTCCTGCTCCTGGCGGAGGTGCTGATGACGGAAAACAGGCTCCGGTGGCTTGCAAGATGGAATCCACTCAGGAAGCCGGAGGAGGTCGTATCATGATCCGGAGACGAACATCGGTGTGTCTGTCCGTCACGCGCGTTCTTTTTGCGGGACTCTTTCTTGTGGTGCCGGCACGCGCCGCCCTGGCCCAGTCCACCCGTTCGCTCGTCAACGGCGGGAATGACATGTACCGGGAGCAAAAATTCAGCGACGCGGAGGTCAACTACCGGAAGGCGCTGGAGAAAGAGAAAGAGCTCGTTCAGGGGCATTTCAATCTCGGGGATGCCCTGACGAAGCAGGGGAAGTTCGACGAGGCTGTCAAGGAATACGAGAGTGCGCTGACAAAGGCGGAAGGGAAGGACGCGAAGGCGTACGCGCATTACAACATCGGCAATTCCATGATGAACCAGCAGCGTTACAAGGACGCGGTTCAGTCGTACGTCGATGCGCTGAAGCTCGACCCGAAGGACGACGACGCCAAGTACAACCTCTCCTACGCGCTGGAAAAACTCAAGGTGCCTCCGCCGAAACCCCAGGATAAGAAGCAGGACAAGAAGGACCAGGACAAGAAGGATCAGAATAAGAAAGACCAGCAGAAGCAGGACCAGCAGAAACAGCAGCAGAAGAACCAGCAGCAATCCTCCCAACAGCAGAAACAGATGTCGCGGGCTGATGCGCAGAGGATACTCGACGTCCTGAAGAACAGCGAGAAGGATGTGCAGAAGAAGCTGCATACCCGGCAGGCAGTGAAGCCCAGAGTGGACAAGGACTGGTGATCGACGAGGTGGTAACGTGAAACGGACATTGATTGCCCTCTGCGCGACCGTGCTCGTGAGCGCACTCGCGTGCGCGCAGAATGCGCAGTTCCAGGCAGGGGTTGACCGGGCTCAGGTGGGGAGCGGTGAACAGTTCTCGCTCCAGTTCACGCTCACGAACGCCGGCACCGGGGGGGGAAAGAATCTGCAGCTTCCCGACCTGGGCAAATTCCATATCATGTCGGGGCCGAACGAGTCCTCGAGCATGCAGATCATCAACGGTGCGGTCTCATCGTCCGTCACGTACCACTATGTGCTCCAGCCGAAGGAGATCGGGAAATTCACGATCGGTGCCGCCACGATCGAGGCCGGGGGGGTGACACTAAGGAGCGCCCCCGTCGTTATCGAGGTCGTCAAAGGTTCCACCCGTGCGAATCAGCCGGGGGGAAAGCAGGACGACGCCGCAGCGCAGATCGGGGACAACCTGCTCCTGAAGGCGACGGTGGACAGGACGCACGTCGTGCAGGGGGAGCAGGTCAACCTCGTCTTCAAGATCTACACGCGGGTCTCCATTGCCAACTACGCGGTGGAAAAGAACCCCACGATGACCGGTTTCTGGGGTGAAGACGTCGAGACGCCGAAGAACATTCAGACCAATCCCGAGACGGTGAACGGGAAACAGTTCAGGGTTGGCATCATCAAGCGCATGGCTCTCTTCCCGACGCAGCCGGGGGCTCTGGAAGTGGGCCCGATGGAGTTGCAGACTTCGGTACAGGTGCAGGACCGGCGTTCCACGGATCCGTTTGAGTCGTTCTTCCGCGACCCCTTCGGCCGCCAGGTCAACTACATCGTCAAGAGCGAGGCGATCAAGATCAAGGTCGATCCGCTCCCACCGGATCCGCCGTCCGACTTCAAGGGGGCGGTCGGGCAGTTCGCAATGAGCACGACCGTCGACAAAAAGACCACGAGGACGAACGAGCCGATCGATCTGAAGGTCACCGTGTCAGGCACGGGGAACATCAAGCTCATCGAATCTCCCGCGGTGGAGCTCCCGGCGGACTTCGAGCAGTACACGCCGAAGGTGTCCGACAACATCAACCGCACGGGGGACAGGATATCCGGGAGCAAGACATTTGAGTACCTGTTGATCCCCCGGTACCCCGGACTGAAGGTCATCAAGCCCGTGACGTTTTCATACTATGACCCCGCAAAGAGGGAGTACGTCAGGCTCCGCTCCCCCCAGATCGAGTTGAATGTCGAGCAGGGGGCCGCGGCCGTGACGCCGTTGATATCCGGCGGGTCGCAGGAGGATGTGCGCCTCCTCAGCCAGGACATCAGGTTCATCAAGCTTGGAGAGTCCGGGCTCTCCCCCCGCGGTGAACATCTTCACACGAGCGGCGTATTCATCGCCATGCTCCTCCTCCCCCTGGCGTGCGCCGGCGGCGCACTCGTCTATGCGCGCCAGCGCCAGGCCGTCATGCTCGACCAGGCCGGGTACCGGAACCGGAGGGCGATCAAGGTGGCGCGGAAGGGACTGAAGCAGGCCGAATATCTTCTGAAGGAGAAAGGCTCCACCGGCGCGCCGGCGAGCAACCAGCGGCTCAGGTTCTACGGTGAGATATCGAAGGCGCTTTGGAAATACCTGGGGGACAAACTGACCATCCCCCAGTCGGCGTTCTCCATCGAGGGGGCCGTGGCGGAGCTCAGCAGGCGCGAGGCGCCGGCGGATCTCATCGCGTCGCTGAAGGCGCTCCTGGAGACGTGCGACCTGGCGCGTTTCGCCCCGACGAGCCTCGACCTCACGGTCATGCAGAGGACATACGACGAAGCGCAGCGCATAATCGTGGCTTTGGAACGGATACTCAGATGACAATGCGCCGGATACTCCCTCTTCTTCTGATACTCGTTGCGGCGCGGGAGGTCCCCGCCCAGACGCCGGAGCAGTTGCTCCGCCAGGCGAATCAGCTTTACCAGCAGGGGAAGTTCCCGGAGGCACGCGAGGCGTACGGGGCGATCCTGAGCAGCGGCTACGAGAGTCCGGAGCTTCTCTACAATCTTGGGAACGCCTGCTACAAGAGCGGTTCCGTGCCTGCGGCGATTCTGAACTACGAGCGGGCGCGCCGGCTTCTTCCCGGGGATGAGGATCTGCGTCACAACCTGCAGATCGCCAGCATGGTGATCACAGACCGGATCGAGCCCACACCGAGGCTTTTTGTGTGGGATTACTGGGACGGGATCAAGAACTGGTTCTCGCTTTCGGGGCTCACGCTGATGGTCTACCTCCTCTATGCGCTCGTCGCCGTCATGGCCTCGGCGTTTTTCCTGGCGCGTACCTATGCCCTCAGGAAGATCGCGATTCTGGCCGGTTCCGGCTCGCTTGTCCTGTTCCTGTTTTTCCTCGTCGTCCTGATCGCCCGGCTCGGCGATGTCACGCGAACCGATGAAGCGGTGGTCATGTCCCAGATTGTCACCGTGAAGAACTCACCCGATGCGAAGAGCTCGGACGCATTCGTTCTTCACGGGGGAGTGAAGGTGCAGTTGATCGACAGGGTGGGGGGCTGGTCAAAGGTCCGCATCGCCGACGGGAAAGTAGGCTGGCTCGAAGCCACCGCGGTGGAGGTCATCTAGACGCGCCTGCTTTGCTTTCCCCCTGAATTTCCGTATATTTCGTCCGATTCTCTCCGGAAGATCTCCGGCCGAGAATTTTTCCGTCGCCCGAATTGTTCTTTATGGTAACGCAGACAACGTTGGACACTGGCCTCCGGGATTTGCGGGGGCTTTTTAATTGTACGTCCAGGACGGATCCATGTACCGTTCCCTCTCCAGCCGTTCCGTTTCGCCGAAGGGAAGGTCTGTCGCGGGGAGATCCGCCCCCCAGGATTCCCTGAGCGCGGCCTTCAGTCTGTCGGCGCTGATCCGGAGATTACGGAGGAACTCGGTGTGTGGTCGGCCGTCCCTGTACGCAGGCTGACGGGAGGGGAGAGGAAGCAGCTCTTCGATAAGCGCGATATCGAAGTCGAGAAGTATGCATCCGTGAAAGAGGAGCGAGCGGAGNNGTCAGGTCGCTGGACCCGCTCACCAGGACAGTCTCCCCTGTCAGCGTGCTGATGACACCGGCGTTCTGTTCGAGCACATACTCGTTCGTCGTGCTTGCATTGGCGAGCCGTCTGTCGGCTGAGTTGTTCAGCACGAGTGAGAAATTCAGGCAGCCGCGGCCCTGGACGACTGTCCCGCCGCCG
>PMJR01000091.1:10770-10896 GCA_003158475.1 Ignavibacteriota bacterium
TCGAGCCGGATCTCCCGTTCGGCGCTGTTGGTCCGGCCGAGGACAACGCACGGCGCGGTTGGTTCCCAGAAGCGAAGGAATCCGTCCCCGGGCTCGTTTTCTCTCAGGTTCAGAAGGGCTTCATCG
>PMJR01000115.1 GCA_003158475.1 Ignavibacteriota bacterium
AATCAACCGAGGACGGAGAGTCCCCTGTCGATCCGGCGGATGGATGTTTCCTTTCCGATGACCGCCATCAGTTCGAAGAGCCCGGGACCCTGCGCGACGCCGGTGACCGTCAGACGGAGGGGATGTATGAGTCCTCCTGCGCCGATACCCAGAACGGTTGCGGTCGTCCGCACCACCGACTCAACGTCTCCCGGTGAGAAGGAGGCCAGATCTCTGAACCCTGAAAGCGCCTGGCGCAGGCGGGGCGCAGTCTCCGTTTTCCAGTGCTTCTTCCTCGCCTGTTCGTCATAGGAGCCCGGGTCCCGGAAGAAATACATCCCTGTGGAGACAAATTCCCCGGGGCGCTCCACCCGTGCTTTCAGCAGCCGTATGACATCAAGCATGTACCCGTCGGAGACATTCGTGATCCCCGCCCCGGCGAGGAACGGGCGGGTGAGCTCGAGCAACGCAGCGTCCGGCTTTCGCCGGAGATGCTCCGTGTTCATCCAGTTCAGTTTCTCGACGTTGAACACCGCGCCCGACTTACCAACGCGTTCGAGCGTAAATTCCTTCTCGAGTTCCTGCAGCGTGAATATTTCCCTTTCGTCCCCCGGGTTCCAGCCGAGGAGCGCCACGAAATTTACGAGCGCTTCGGGGAAGAAGCCCTTGTTCCGGTATTCCTCGACCCCAACATCCCCCTGCCGTTTGCTCAGTTTCGATTTGTCCGGATTGAGAAGCAGGGGGAGGTGAGCAAACAGGGGCGGTTCCCAGCCGAAGAAGCGGTACAGGAGGACATGTTTGGGAGTGCTCGGAAGCCATTCTTCTCCCCGGATGACATGCGTAATGCCCATCAGGTGGTCATCCACGACATTGGCGAGATGGTAGGTGGGATATCCGTCGGACTTCAGAAGGACCTGGTCGTCGAGCCCGTCACTCGAGAATTCCACATTGCCGCGCACGATGTCCTCGAATGCCACAGTCTCTCCGGGGGGCATCTTCATGCGCACGACCGCAGGCGTGCCGGCAGCCAGTTTCCGCCGCACATCTTCCGCCGACAGATCGAGTGCCCGCCGGTATTCCCTGACAGGTACCTGGAGCTTCTCCTGTTCCTTCCGCATCTCTTCGAGCTCTTCAGGTGTGTCGAAAGCATAGTAGGCGTTCCCGGAGGCCAGGAGCATCTCCACGTGAGTGCGGTACGTTGCGATCCGCTCCGATTGGACATACGGGCCCGCGCCCCCCTCCTTCCCCGGCCCTTCGTCGTACTCCAGGCCGGCCCACGCGAGTGTCCGGATCAGGTTATCGACAGCCCCTTCAACGTAGCGGCTCCGGTCTGTGTCTTCGATCCGGAGCAGGAGCACACCCTTGTTACGACGGGCAAACAGATAATTGTACAGCGCGGTGCGAAGCCCGCCGACATGGAGATAGCCGGTGGGACTGGGGGCAAAGCGGACACGGACTCTGGACAATGGAAGATCCCGGGCGAGGAAATGGTTATGAATGGACAAATGTAGCGAATCACGGACACAAACTCCACGCCAGCGGTCACGCCGCATTCAGGCGGGACCGGCGGTGGCGCCCTGGGCGGCACCGCTGGCTCCATCAGCGCTTGAATGCGAAAGCGCCCGGGATGAGACCCACGTCGAATTGTGTCCGGAGCTGCCCGTTGGGTGCAAACACAGAGATGGTTCCCGGCTGTATGAAGTTCTTCGGGTTTGCGAGGTAGACATCCCCGGAGCCTGCCTCCACCCCCACGGCGAAATACGAACCCTCTTTGAACACGCCGGTCACACTGTGCACCCGGGTATCCACACGGAGAACTTCAGAAGTCGACGGGACATAGCCGATGCCGTCGATACCGATCCCGATATCCGTTGCATGCCCCCCGATGAATATGGAATCGGTCACCACATCCGACGAGGGATCGATGACCATGATACGCGCCGGCGTGTCTTTGGTCGGGTCGGTGAAGTCATACGAGCCCGTGCAGACGACGTACACCGCTCCGGAGGGGGTGATCTCCACGCCGCCCGGATTATCCCCCACGGTGACTGTCCGGATCACCGAGAGGCTCAGGAGCGAGACCACGGAGACCGTCCTGCCGCTCCCGAACCCGGAGTTTGAAACGTAGGCTTTTCCCCCGGCGATCGCGACGCCCGCCGGATTCGCACCGACGGGGATTGACCCCGTCACCCGCCGGGCCGGCACGTCGACGACAAGGAGGGCGTTTGCATACAGATCTGTCACAAGTGCCAGCGTATCGTTCACGAATGCCATTTGACCGGGACTCGAGCCGCTCCCGGTGGAGATCGTCCCCGTGTTGAGGTTCGTTGCGAGGTCTATGATTTCGATCTTCTGCGAGTTGTTCACCACCACAAAGCCGGACGAGCCCCTGATCGTCATCCCCTGCGCGACATCGCCGAGGTTCTTCCCGTTGACTGCGGTGAAAACATCGTTATAGACGCGGAACGAGGCGAGGTCGTAATACGAAAGCGAGGCGTTGCCGCGGCCGAAAATCCCCTGGTTGATGATATAGACCCCGTGCGCGGAAGGGATCGGAACCTCCTCGAGCGCGGAAACGGGATCTTTGACGCATCCGGCCGGGGAGACAGCGAGCGCCGATGCACAAACGCAGATGATTGCCCGGAGTTTCATAGGCCCGCCTCCAGCGTCACGCGGACCTCGCGCAACGGCATGGGATAGAGCGCGACAACCTGGTAGGAAGTGTTGAAAATGTTGTTGACCTCTGCTTTCACCGACGCATTGAAAGGACCGACCGGCAGCTTGTATCTGAGGGCCGCAGATTCGAGCGAGTATGCCGGGAGAAACCTGTCGTTGATCTCCGTAGTGTAACGGTAACTTATCCACGAATGCCGGAGGAGGAGCATCACGGAGCCCCATCGCGCCTCCGCGACCCCGTTGAGCGTCTGAGCGGGCTCGTAGATGAGCCTCTTCCCTTCCGTGGGATCGCCTGGAAAGTCGGCGCTTGTTTTGGTGACGTACGTCCACGTCCCGTTCAGCGTCAGGCGAAGCACACCGTCGAACCCGGTCCAGACCGCTTCCGCCTCGGCCCCGCGTGAGGTGACAGAGGAGATGTTCTTCGGGGACCAGAACGTCCCTGAAGCGGGGACCCACACTATCCTGTCCCTGCTGTCAATCGAGAAATATGTGGCCTCGATGCGCAAGGAGCCCCAGAGCTCTATTTCGGAGCGGAGTCCGGCATCGAACGAGAGCGCGCGTTCAGGCCTCAGTGCCGGATTCCCTCCTTCAATCCAGTAGAGGTCATTCAGGACCGGAGCCCTGAAGCTCTTCCCGTAACTGGCTTTCAGCCGGAGCACCGGATCCCGGAAGAGACCGATGTTCAACCCCAGCCGGGGGCTCACATCGCCGGTGACGTCTGAATATGCGTCGTACCGGATCGACGGATAGAGAATGATCTCGAACGGCACCTGAAAAGGGAGGACGAAGGAGTGTTCTGTGCTCAGGAACGCGCTCCTCTGTATCCTCACCGCATCCACAATCTCGCTGCTCTGGAGCGAAACCCTGGCATATTCCACACCCGCCAGCCCGGAGAGCCCGGGGGAGAAATTGAAGAGAGCCTCGGGCGTGAGAATGACGTCATGGTTCGCGTACAGGCTGTGAAGCGTCGAACCGTTCAGGAGTTGCCCGGGGTCATCATAGTGCTCGAGACCGTAGTGCGCGGACCCGTTGACCCGGAGTGAAAGCCCCCCGGCCGCGTCCCAGTCGATTCCTCCGCGGAGATACTCGAGCCTGTCCCAGAGCCTCCCTCTCCCGTTCGAAGAAGGATCCGTCACCACGCCCGGACTCCCGCGGTCTGCGTCCGCGTATGTGAATGACGCCGTGCTCCGAAGCGTCGGGCTGACCCTCCAGTCGGCCCGGACGTCGCCGCTGAGGAGTGCATAGTCCTCGCCACCCCTGGTCAGCGTCGTTTCGGTCCTTCCGTCGTTGAATCTGAATTCGTAATCCCCCCTCCCCTGTTCTCTCCTGAGGGATCCGCGTATGCCGAGCTCCTCTCCGCCTGCTTCCATCCGGAGCTCGGAAGCGCTGCTGTGGTTTGAACCGAGCATCGTGGACGCGGAGCCGTGAACGCCTTCTCCGGCGGCGCGCGTGATCACGTTGATGACGCCTCCGACGGCATCTGATCCGTAAAGGGCGGAGGAGCCACCCCGGACTATCTCGACGTGGTCGACGTCGGAGGAGGAGAGGATTCCGAAATCCGCAAGCCCGTTCTGAAACGAGTTATAGCGCTGGCCATCAATTAGGAGAAGCGTGTGTTCCGGCGACATCCCCCGCAGAGAAATCGTCTGGAGAGAAGTCCCCCCGCCGTATGCGCGAAGCGACAGGCCCGGTGTCCCGGAAAGAGCGGAGCTGAGGAGTGTCCCCGGCATCGCTTCTATCGCCTCGCGGGAAACGACGGTGACAGCGGAGGGGGCAGTTGCCGAGACCACTCCCCGTCGCGTGGCCGTAACGACGATCTCGTTCAGCGTGTAATTGCGAGCGAGAGTATCAGGGGTCCCTCCCCCGGCCCGGGCACTCTCCGGTGCCGAAGCGAGTGAAATGTGGATGAGCAAAACGGGGATGAGCGAAGAGGGGATGCGAAGTGGTTTCATGATCGTCCTGGAAAAATTTACCCCGGCATTCACGAAGAACGACGGGGGTCCAGGACGCCANNCGCGGCGCCTTCCCGTCCAGACGATCATCGGACAGTGGCGGTCGCGAAGTTTGCCATTAACAGTTGCGGGGCAGCTTCCGGTTTGAACGGAATTCCCTTTTCATCCCGCCCGGGGGCGGGACACCGAACGATTATTGTCAGTCGATTATCGACCGACTTTCGAATATAATCCCGGGAACGGGAAAAGTCAAGCGCTTTCACCTTCCAGAAGGATTATATGCCGGAGGGCACACGAGTGGAGAGGGCGTCGCGGATGGAACCGACCCATGAGATGATGGACCCGATCGCTTCTCCCTCTGTGAGACGCCTGATGAGTGCAGATCCGATGATCACGCCGTCGCTCAGAAGCGCGGCGTGTCTGGCCCCCTCGGGCGTCGATATGCCGAACCCCACGAGAACGGGGTTCCTCTTCGCGCAGTTCTTGACGCGTGTGAGGAACTCATCCGGCGTCCCCTTTCCGGCGCTTCCGGTGACGCCCGTCGTTGATACGCAGTACAGAAACCCGCTGGACGCCGCATCGATCGCGATTACCCTCTCCTCAGGCGTCGTGGGAGCCACGAGAAGTATCTGCGCAAGGCCGCTCCGGGATATTTCGGCTTTAAATCGGACGGATTCTTCCAGCGTCAGTTCGGGGAGTATCAGACCGTCGACCCCGGAGGATGCGGCATCCCGGAAAAACCGGTCAGACCCGTAGCTCAGTATGGGATTGATATATCCCATGAGGACGAGAGGGACCGATGAGGTCTTCCTGATCGTCCGGATGGCGTCGAGTGTCCTCGCAATCGTGACGCCGTTTTGCAGAGCGATTGCAGAACTCTGCTGTATCACCGGACCGTCGGCCAGCGGGTCGGAAAACGGCATCCCGATCTCGATGACGTCCGCCCCTGCAGCTGAGAGCGAAAGCACCAATCCCGGGGTGGAATCTGCTTCGGGGTATCCTGCCGTAAGGAAAAGCGCCAGCGCCTTTTTCCGACGGTCGCGGAGAGATGAGAGGACTGTTGTCAGTCGGTTCATGACGGGCACGTCACACGCTGTGGGCAGAGTATGTCTCCATATCCTTGTCTCCCCTCCCCGAAAGGCTCACCACGACCACATCTTCATTCGCCGTTTCCCTCATAAGCGTCTCCAGATATGCGAGCGCATGGGCGGTCTCGAGCGCGGGAATTATCCCCTCAAGCCGCGAGATCAGCCGGGCGGCCTCCAGCGCTTCGGCGTCGGTCACGGAGACATAGCGGACTCTCCCCGAGTCCTTCAGTGCGCTGTGTTCGGGGCCGACCCCGGGATAGTCCAGTCCCGCGGAGATCGAATGTGCCAGCTGGACCTGTCCGTTCGCGTCCTGCAGGAGATAGCTGAGCGATCCGTGAAGCACACCGGGGCGCCCCTTCGTGAGGGTCGCAGCGTGACGCCCCGTGTCAAGTCCCTCTCCCGCCGCCTCGACGCCCGTCATGATCGCGCGGGTCCCCAGGAAGGGATGGAAAAGTCCGATCGCGTTGCTTCCGCCCCCCACGCAGGCCAGCAGGTGATCGGGGGCTTTCCCTTCCGCTTTTTCAATCTGGGCGGAGGTCTCCTTCCCGATGACAGACTGAAAATCCCGCACCATCAGCGGGTAAGGGTGGGGACCCACGACCGATCCGATGATATAGAACGTATCTTCCACGCTGGAAACCCAGTCGCGGATTGCTTCACTCGTCGCGTCTTTCAGCGTCCTGCTTCCCGATCGCACTGTCACCACAGTCGCCCCGAGCATTTCCATGCGGCGGACGTTAAGCTGCTGGCGCGCGACATCTTCCTCCCCCATGTACACGCAGCATTCCAGCCCCATCTTCGCCGCAACAGTCGCGGTCGCAACGCCGTGCTGCCCGGCCCCGGTCTCGGCAATGATTCGTTTCTTCCCCGATCTCATCGCGAGCAGGATCTGCCCTACCGTGTTGTTAATCTTATGCGCCCCGGTGTGGCACAGGTCCTCCCGTTTCAGATACACTTTTCCCCTCCCGTAGTGGCCTGTCAGCCGCCCGGCAAACGTGAGGGGCGTCGGGCGTCCCGCAAAGTCGTTCAGCAGACGGAGATATTCCTCCTGGAAGGCGGGGTCGTTCCTTGCTGATTCGTACATCAACTCGAGTTCACGCAGTGCGGGAACAAGCGTCTCGGGGACAAACTGCCCGCCGTACGCACCGAAATATCCCCGCCCGTCAGGCCAGGAGAGGGTCGACTCTTTCTTTTCCAGTGTCATTGGGGAACCTCCGCGGCAACCGAACGGTCGAGGAGGTCCGCCATGCGGCGCACCCTCTCCATGAGGTCCCTGAACCGTTCCGGCTTCAGGGACTGGTATCCGTCGGAGAGGGCCTCCGAGGGGTGAGGGTGGATTTCAATCATCAGGCCGTCTGCGCCCGCGGCCACACCGGCCAGAGCCATCGCAGTCACTCCGTCCCACATCCCGATGCCATGGCTCGGATCGACGATGATCGGGAGATGAGAGAGCTTCTTGACGACAGGGACGGCATTGAGATCAAGCGTGTACCGTGTCGAAGGTTCAAATGTCCTGATCCCCCTTTCACAGAGTATCACGTTCAGATTGCCGCGCGCCAGTATATACTCCGCCGCCATCAGGAGCTCTTCTATCGTCGAGGATATCCCCCTCTTCAGGAGGATGGGTATCCGGAGATCTCCCACCGCCTCGAGGAGGCTGAAATTGCTCATGTTGCGCGCACCGATCTGGATCATGTCGGCAACTTCGGCGACTGCGGAGAGCGTGAAGACGTCTTTGGCCTCCGTGACGATCTTCAGCCCCGTCTCAGCTTTCGCTTCCCTGAGGAGTACCAGTCCCTCCTCCTTCATCCCCTGAAACGCGTAGGGGGAGCTCCTGGGCTTGAACGCGCCTCCGCGAAGGAATTTGGCCCCCGACTCCTTTACAACGCGGGCTGTCGTTATCAACTGCTCCCAGCTCTCAACGGAACAGGGCCCCGCGATGACTGCAAGCTCACGCCCCCCGATACGCTCTCCCCCCACGCTGATCTCGGAATTCTCCTTCCTCGCATCCCGCCCGGCGAGTTTGTACGGTTTGGAGACCAGGATTGCGTCATCCACGCCGCTCATCGTCGTGAACTGTTCGGGACTGATCTTCCCCTTGTTCCCGGTGATGCCTATTGCAGTCCTCTGTGCCCCGGGGATCTCGTGAGCGCGGAATCCCATCGTCTCGATCTTCTCCCTGACACGGAGGAGGTCTTCCTTTGTGGCATCTTTCTTCATCAGTATGAGCATGGAGGCTCCGGTTCGATGGGGGCTACAAACGTACACTTACGCATTGCGGAGATTCTCGAAAAGGTTTTTGATTTTCCGCCTGTCTTTGACCCCGGGGGAAGACTCCACGCCGCTGCTCACATCTATCGCGTACGGGCGTGCTGTGCGGGAGGCGACGGCGGCGTTTTCGGGAGTGATTCCGCCGGCGAGTATGATCCTGCCGTAGGGGGCGGCTTGCTGCACCTTGGTCCAGTCGAACGTCTTTCCGGTCCCACCGTGCATCCCCGGAACGGCGGCATCGAAGAGATACGCCGGGAGCGAGTATGATGCGATCACCGACGGGTCAAACTCATCCCCCACACGGAACGCTTTGATGACCGGCACCGGATAGCCGACCGTATCGGCCGGTGTTTCCTCCCCGTGAAGCTGCAGACACCGTATCCTTGTCCGCTCTATCGTCGTAAGGAGATCCGCACGGGCTTCGTTGACGAATACCCCTACCGGGCAAATGAAGGGGGGAAGTTTCCTTATGATCTCTGCGGCAGCGGCCGGAGCTATATACCGGGGACTCGATCGAACAAAAATGAATCCGACGGCCGCCGCCCCCTCTTCCGCGGAAGCAAGAGCGTCCTCCAGGCGCGTGATGCCGCAGATCTTGACGATCATGACGCCGCTCCTGCACTCTGAAGCAGTTCAGCAAGCGCTTTTCCCGGGTCTCCCGAGCTCATAAAGTGCTCGCCGACAAGAAATGCATGAATCCCCGCCCGCGAAAGACGTTCAATGTCCCCTCCGTTGCGTATGCCGCTCTCACTGACGCCGAGCGACCCCGGGGGGAGCTTCGGGCCCAGGGCGATGGAGAGGGATATGTCGGTTTCGAATGTGACGAGGTCACGGTTGTTGATCCCGATGAGAGGGATGTCCAGATCCCGGAGTGACTCAAGTTCCCCGGGGGAGTGGACCTCGACGAGCGTCTCCATCCCGATCGAACGGGCTTCCGCGAGGAGGGACGAAAGTTCTCCCGGGCCGAGGGCCGCAGCGATGAGGAGCACCGCATCAGCGCCGGCCGCTTTTGCTTCGTGAATCTGGTATGGATCGAGCACAAAATCCTTCCGGATAATCGGAAGCGCCACCGCGCGGCGCGCCGACTCGAGATCCTCCATGGACCCAAGGAAGTACTTCTGTTCCGTCAGGACGGAGATCGCGCACGCGCCCGCGGCCTCGTACCGCCGTGCAATGCGGGAGGGATCAAAGTCGCGGCAGATCACCCCCCTGGAAGGGGATGCCTTTTTGATTTCGGCGATCACGGCAGGTGATTTTCTGCGCAGCGCCGCCGAGAGGGAGAGTGGGGTTCTGCCGTACAACGGGCGCTCCCTGAGCACGTCCGCAGGGATGCGGGTTTTCCTTTTCGCAATCTCACCCCGCGTATGGTCCAGTATGGCGTTCAGAATATTCATGGGAGGTTCGTATACTCCACGAGCCGATTGAGCGTCTGCATCGCCCGCCCCGAATCGATGGATTCGGCAGCCTTCGCGCTCCCTTCGGCGAGATCTTTCGCTTTGCCGGCGACATAGATACCGAACGCTGCATTTGCCACGACGACATCCCGGTGCGTCCCCCGGTGTTTCTCCAGGACGTTCAGGGCGATCCGGGCATTTTCCTCGGGCGTTCCGCCGACCACGGAGGATCCGCCTTGATCCGAGAGCCCGAACGAACCGGCGGAGACCCTATAGCTCTTCGTCGGTCTGTCCCCATTGACCTCGAGGACGGAAGTCTCGCCCGAAACGGCGACTTCATCCATGCCGCCGTCGCTGTGCACCACGCAGGCCCGTTCGGTGGAAAGCCGGGTGAGCGCCCCTGCGATCCGGGTGGCGGCATCCTTCCGGTACGTCCCGACGAGTTGTTTCGTGACCCCGGCCGGGTTCGTGATCGGGCCGAGGAGATTGAATATCGTCCGGACCCCCAGCTCCGCCCTTGGCCTGGCAGCGTATTTCATCGCCGGATGAAACAGGGGAGCGAAAAGGAACCCGACGCCGACGACGTTGAGGCACGTGCCGGCCCGTTCAGGCGGGATCGATATGTTGACTCCCAGCGCCTTGAGGAGATCGGCGCTGCCGCTGCGGCTCGAGACCGACCGGTTCCCGTGCTTGGCGACAGTCACTCCCGCACCCGCAGCCACAAGCGACGCAAGAGTCGAGATATTGAATGTGCCGAGCCCGTCCCCTCCCGTCCCGCACATGTCGATCGCATGCGGGTCGTCCGCCCTGACTTTCACAGATTTTTCACGCATCGTCCGGGCAAACCCGACCAGCTCGTCAACGGTCTCCCCCTTGGCCCGCAGCGCCACCAGGAGCCCTGCGATCTGTGAATCCGACGCCTGGTCGGTCATTATAAGTTCGAGCGCCGCCGATGCCTCG
>PMJR01000112.1 GCA_003158475.1 Ignavibacteriota bacterium
CTACCCGGACAATGACGAACGGTTTATTTTTTTCTGCCGGGGGGTGCTCGAGGTCCTGAAGAAGCTGGGCTGGCGACCGGACATCATCCATTGCAACGACTGGCCCACGGGCCTCATCCCTGCCTACCTCAAGACGGTGTACAGGGACGACCCGTTCTACAAGGATACGCGGTCGGTATTCACGATCCACAACATGGCGTACCAGGGGATATTCCCGAAGTCCGCATTTCCCAAGACGCAACTCCCTCCCGAGCTGATGGGCATTGAGGGGGTGGAAGCGTTCGGCCATGTCAATTTCCTGAAAGCGGGTCTGGTCTTCTCTGATGCAATCACGACCGTCAGCGAACGATACGCGCAGGAGATCCGGTCTTCCGAGGAATTCGGCGCGGGGCTCCAGGGAGTCGTCAACAAACGGAAGAACGACCTGACCGGCATACTGAACGGGGTCGACTACAACGTGTGGGACCCCTCCGTCGATTCACTGATCCCGCTGAAATACGACGCCAAATCCATCGACCTGAAGGTCGAGAACAAGAAGGCGCTCCTTGCAAAGATGGGACTCCCTTTCAACGAACGGGTCCCCGTCATCGGCATTATCTCCCGGCTCGCGGACCAGAAAGGGTTCGACCTGATCGGCGAAGAACTCGATGCGCTGATGAAGATGGATCTCCAGCTTGTCGTGCTCGGCACGGGGGAAAAAAAATATCACGACCTGTTCGAGAAGGCGCAGAAGAGGTTCCCCGGGAAGGTCGCCGCGGCCCTGACCTTCAACAACGACCTCGCACACCTCATCGAAGCGGGAAGCGACATGTTCCTCATGCCCTCCCGCTACGAGCCGTGCGGGCTGAACCAGATCTACAGTCTCCGTTACGGAACGATCCCGATCGTACGCGCGACGGGGGGCCTCGACGACACGATCGATGATGCCACCACTTCGGGAGGGACCGGGTTCAAATTCAAAAACTATTCCGCCGCCGAAATGCTCAAGGCGATCCAGCGCGCGGTTGCCGCCTACGGCGATCAGGCCGGCTGGCGGAAGCTCGTGAAGAACGGGATGGCGAAGGACTTCTCGTGGGACGCTTCCGCGAAGAAGTACATCCAGCTCTACAGGACTCTCACCCGCAAATGACCACCGGCCAACCCGCCGTCTTCTTCGACCGGGACGGCACCCTGAACGAAGAGGTTGAGTTCATCAGCGCACCGGAGCAGATGCAGCTGATCCCCGGCGCCGGGCGCGCGGTGCGTGCGGTCAACGAGAGCGGATTCCTCGCGCTCGTCATTTCCAATCAATCGGGGATAGCGCGTGGGTTGTTTACCGAGGCGGACCTGATCCCGATCCATGCGAAATTCCAGAAGGACCTCGGCGCGAGCGGGGCCCGGATCGACAGGATCTACTACTGCCCTCATCATCCCACCGCCGGCATCCCTCGGTACCGGGTGGACTGCGACTGCAGGAAGCCGCGTCCCGGCATGCTGCACCGCGCGCGGAAGGAAATGGGTGTGGATCTGAGCAGGTCGTATGTCGTCGGCGACAGGATCGTCGATGTGCTCGCCGGCAGGAGCGCCGGCGCGAAGGGAATACTGGTTCTCACGGGGTACGGCACGAGCTCCGTGGAAGAATGCCGGGAGCAGGGTATCGTGCCCGATTACATCGCCCCCTCGGTGGGGGAGGCGGTGAATTTCATTTTGAACGATTGCAAAGGAGTACCGACCGAGAATGCCTGAACTGAAAATCCGGGGACGCGCACTGATGTTCGCCGCCGTGACGGCCGGCACCGTGCTCGCCTCCACGCTCAACGGGTGCAGCGAGGAACCGACAGCGGCCAACGCTCCCATCGCAGCCCTTCCGCTGACCAACCTCTCGGTGCGCGACACCACGATCGTCGCAACGGGAAGCTCCACCTACAAGCAATTCGTCGCGACGAACGGATCCGTCAACCTCATCGGCCGTTCAGGCAACTACACCGCCATGGCGCTGATACAGTTCGTTCCGGGGTACTTCCCCGCGCGGGATACGGCAGTCGTCTTCGGGGCGGACCTCACACTCCGGTTCAAGACCTGGTTCGGCGATTCCACGGGACAGCTTTCATTCAACGTCTACAGGGTGTCCCTCCCGTGGGACGAAACGACGCTCACATGGGACGCGGTCCAGGCCGCGGGGTTCTACGAGCAATACGTGACGCGTGGAAGCTACTCCGCGGGAGCCGGCCCGGACACCCAGTCCGTGACGATATCACTGGATACCGCGATGGTCCGGCAATGGCTGGCCACCGCCACGAGCACAACGAACACCAAATACGGGATAGTCCTCGTTCCCACCAGCGGGTGCTCGATCATACGGGGATTCAATGAAAACGGCTTTGACTCCACGGCGTATTTCCCGACACTCAGGATAATCGCCGGAAATCCGAGCGGCACTTTCGTCGATACCGCGTCGTACACGAACTCCTACGACACCTGGGTGGGGAACAGGGAGAACCTGACCACAAATCCCCAGTTGATCTATATCCAGTCGGGGGTCGAATACCGATCGACGCTCTCCTTCGATGTCTCTTTCATCCCCCGGGGCGCGGTCATCAATTCGGCCAGCCTCCTTCTGACGAGCGACCCGGCAACGACGCTGATGAACCGGTTCACAACCGACTCGTCGTTCCAGCTGGCGACAACTCTCTCCCCGAGCGACAGGACGAACCTGGATCTCACATCGGCGGTGACCGGTGTCAGGCGGGGCGGGACACTGCTGACGTACAGCGCCGACATGACCCGCCCCGTCCAGATCTGGAACAGGATGCCAAACTACGGAGTGACGCTCATGCCGAGCACCTACGAGGATAGAGTGAGCTTCCGGCTTCTGACGTTCTTTAACGAAAAGGCGCCGCCCTCGTTGCGGCCGACCCTCAAACTCAAGTATTCCGTCGTTCGATAGTTCCAGGAGCACACGTGAACCCATCCATCAGACTCAGGCGCGTCGGCGCAATTCTGATCATCTTCTGCGGGATACAAGGGGCAACGGCAGGGAGCGGGGGCTCGACGTACTCCCTCCTCGGCCTCGGCGATATCAGGTACACACCGGGGGCACGAAGCGAAGGCATGGGGTATGCGGGGCTCGCGCTTCTCAGCTCCCAGTACATTGACGGCATGTCGCCCGCAACCTGGTCGCGCCTCGACCGGGTGCGGCTGGAGGGATCGGCATTCTACGAGGGTTTCAACTCGACCGACGGGATCACGTCCCGCTACCTGGCACGCATGGATTTCCACGGTGCCCTCCTCGCCATCCCGGCTTCGCGCGCGTCGGGGATCGTCGTTGTCGCCGGCTTCACACCCTTCAGCGAAGTCAACTACGACACGTACACGTCTTCGGTTGTCCCGTCGCAAAACGTGGATCCGATCACCGGAGCGCATGACAGCCTGGGGTACCTCATCCACCAGACCGGGACGGGCGGGATCACGAGGGGGCAACTGGGATTCTCCTGGGCGCCCTCCCAGCAAATCTCATTCGGCGCCACATTCAACTACCTGTTCGGGACCATCAACCACGTCGCTGCCCAGATCGCGCAGACTTCCGGGTCAACCGGCGGGACATTTACAGACAAGACGACGCTCTCGGGAGTCAACTTCACCGCGGGGATGGTGATCACCGGCCTCGACAGGATCAGCGATGTACTCCGCCCCTTCTCGCTCGGCTTCATGATCACCACCCGGGCGAACCTTCATACCTCGTTGGAGACCACGTATGAATTCGCCCCGCCTCCCACGGGCTACACCGTGAGCGATACATCAGCTCAGAGGCTCGGACGGGTCGCGATTCCGTTCTCGTACGGGATCGGCCTCGGATACCAGCCGGGTGAGCGATGGACCGTCGCAGCCGATTTCAACGCCCAGCCATGGGCGGAAGCGGACTTCAACGGAAGTTCCCCCATCGGGATCGGCAACAGCTATCGCCTCGGGATCGGTGCGGAACATGCGGGTTCGACGGAACTTACCGCACGATCTTTCGACAGGTTTGCGTACCGTCTCGGGTTCACCTATTCCGCAACGTACTTCGCCCTGAACGGACAGCAGATCAACGAATGGGGGATCACGGGGGGTGTCGCGCTCCCGCTCGCCGGAGAGTCACACCTCAATGTCGCCGCCATTTACGGGGGGCGCGGAACAACGGCGGGGAACCTGGTCAAGGACAAGATTCTCCGGCTCACGGTTTCGCTGCATATCAGCGACGTCCTCCCCTGGTTCGTTCAGACGGAAGAGGAGTGACCGCAACCATGGAACACATCCGGCAATCCGACCCTGAAATATATGCCGCGATAACCGGCGAGGTGCAGCGTCAGAATACCAAGCTCGAGCTTATCGCTTCGGAGAACTTCGTCAGCATGGCTGTCCTGGAGGCGGTGGGAAGTCCCCTGACGAACAAGTACGCGGAAGGATACCCTGGGAAGAGATACTACGGGGGGTGCGAGTACGTCGACATCGCGGAGAACCTTGCGCGCGACAGGGCGAAGCTACTCTTCGGAGCCGAATACGCAAACGTACAGCCGCATTCCGGATCCCAGGCGAACATGGCGGTCTACTTCACGTTCGTCAAACCCGGGGATACGCTCATGGGGATGAATCTTTCCCACGGGGGGCACCTGACGCACGGTTCGCCGGTGAATTTCTCCGGGCAGTTCTACAAGTTCATTCCGTACGGGGTACGCCGCGAAACAGGTCTCATCGATTTCAACGAGGTCGAAGACCTCGCGATGAAACACCGGCCGAAGATGATCACGGTGGGGGCAAGCGCCTATTCGCGCAACATCGATTATGCGGCCTTCCGCCAGATCGCCGACAGGGCGGGCGCCTTTCTTTTTGCGGACATCGCCCACCCTGCAGGACTCATCGCCAGAAAACTCCTGAACGACCCGATCCCCCACTGCCACGTCGTGACATCCACGACCCACAAGACCCTGCGCGGGCCTCGCGGCGGACTGATACTGATGGGAAAGGACTTTGATAACCCCTTCGGGCTCGTCGCCCCGAAATCGGGACGGACGCGGAGGATGTCCGAACTGATCGACTCGATGGTGATCCCCGGAATCCAGGGAGGCCCCCTGATGCACGTGATCGCGGGGAAGGCTGTGGCATTCCTGGAGGCGCTCCAGCCCGGATTCGAGACCTACGGCAGGCAGGTGATCCGCAATGCGCAGTCCCTCGCCGCACGGCTGACGCGACTCGGCTACGACGTCGTCTCAGGCGGTACCGACAACCACCTGCTGCTCCTCGACCTGAGGAACAGGAACCTGACAGGCAGGGACGCCCAGGAGGCGCTGGACGAGGCGGGGATCACGGTGAACAAGAACGGTGTCCCCTTCGACGACAAAAGTCCGCTGATCACCAGCGGCATCAGGATCGGACCGGCGGCCCTCACCACGCGGGGAATGAAGGAGGGGGAAATGGAGACCGTGGCGGACCTGGTGAACGAAGTGCTCACGGAAATAGAGAATAAGGAAGTCGCCTCTGCCGTCCGCGCAAGAGTCGCGCAGCTCTGCAAGCCCTTCCCGCTGTATCCCGAACTGCAGCCCTGAACCCACCCCGACCCCGGGACTGACCCTCTATGGCGAACGACTTCACAGATCTGGGAAAAACAGAGGACGAAGAGAGGACTTCGGGGATGTCGTTCTTCGATCATCTCGAAGAGCTGCGCTGGCGCATCGTCCGGTCGCTGCTGAGCGTCGTCGTGGGGACGATCATCTGCTGGTTCTTCATCGACTGGCTGATCGACGGCGTGCTCCTGCGCCCAATCACCGTCATCAACGCACATGCATCGGGGATGACGCAGCAAATCCATCTCCAGAACCTGAAACCCTTCGGCCAGCTTTTCCTCTACATGCAGGTGGCGATCGTCTCGGGCGTCATTCTCAGCCTTCCGTACATCCTGTGGGAGCTCTGGGCATTCATCGCGCCGGGACTGATGCCGAAGGAGCGGAAGTACATCAAGTGGATCGTGTTCTTCACCACGTTCTGTTTTTTCGCCGGCATCGCCTTTTCATACTTCGTGATGCTCCCGGCCGCGCTCCAGTTCTTCGCGGGATTCGGGTCACCATCGATCGCGAACAACATCGCGATCAGCGAGTACATGAACTTCGTCGTGAGCGTCCTTCTTGCGTCCGGCGTCGTCTTCGAGCTTCCGATGGTGTCCTGGTTTCTCTCCAAGATCGGCATACTGACCCCCGCGTTCATGCGGCACTACCGGAGGCACTCGATCGTCGCCATCTTCATCATCGCCGCCTTCCTTACACCGGGAACCGATCCCGTCAGCCAGGTCCTGCTTGCAATGCCCCTGATGGGACTGTACGAGGTAAGCATCTGGGTCTCGGCATGGGCCTGGCGTGGCAAAAAGAAAGCCGGAACTGTCTGATCCGGCGCCAAGCATAAGGAACCCCGTGACTCTCCAGGATATCGCAGATCCCATCCAGCCGCACCTCGATGCTTTCGGTCACGTCTTCCGTGACTCGTTACGGTCGAAGATAGGCCTCGTCGAACTCATCACCAAATACATCGTGCGGCAGAAAGGGAAGAAGGTCCGTCCCATCCTGGTGCTCCTGAGCGCCGAGCTATGCGGGGGGGTGAATGAAAAAACCTACCGCGGCGCGACGCTTGTGGAGATACTCCACACCGCCACCCTCGTTCACGACGACGTTGTCGACGATGCGGACACTCGGCGGGGGTTCCCTTCCATCAACGCCGTGTGGAAAAACAAAATCGCCGTCCTGATGGGGGACTACCTCCTCTCCCGCGGACTTCTCCTTTCGCTCGAAAAAGATGATTTCCATTTTCTCAAGATCACCTCCACTGCCGTTCGCCGCATGAGCGAGGGGGAGCTTCACCAGATCCAGAAAAGCCGCAAGCTGGACATGGACGAAGAGACCTACATCACGATCATCGGCGACAAGACGGCATCACTTCTTGCCACCTGCTGCGAAATCGGCGCGGCGAGCAGCACGGCGGACCGGGAGCGACACCGCTGTCTGAGGGAATTCGGAGAAAACGTGGGACTGGCGTTCCAGATCCGCGACGACGTCCTCGACTACGTCGGTCGTCGGAGCATCACGGGGAAGCCGACGGGGCTGGACCTGAACGAGAGGAAGCTGACGTTACCCCTCATCCATGCGCTCCGGGAGGCTCCCCGGAGCGAAGGAAAAGAGGTTCTGGGGATGATACGGCACGGGGGGAAGTCCATCAAGGCCCAGAAGGTGATCGATTTCGTGAAGGCGCACGGGGGACTGGAATACGCGGGAGAACGGGCGCATCATTACGCCTCGCTCGCCAAGGCGCAGCTGGAATCATTCCCCGCCTCTCCGAGCAAGTCGTCGCTGACGGCGTTTGCGGAGTTTGCGGTGACGAGGAACAAGTGAAATCACCGTGGCGCCCGGGGCGCCCCTACTTCGGTCCTTCCGGGCGGACGGTCAGGACGGGGCATCGGGCGTTGCGCACTATCCTGTCCGCCGTGCTGCCGAAGAGCATGTGTTCGACCCCGCTGTGTCCGTGCGTCGCCACAACGATAAGCGCGACGCCAAGTTCCTCCGCTTCCCGAAGGATCTCCTGGTGGGGGTTTCCCGTTCGGACGGCGCATGACGACTTCACGCGTCCGCCGATCTCCTTCTTCATCAGGGACTGAAGCTCTTCTCCCCCCTTCTCACGCAGTTCCTCCTCCACGCCCGGAAGCACCACCTGTCCGAACCCAAGGTCGGCCGGATAGATCGTGGGCTCCACCACGTACACAAGGTGAAGAGACGCCTTGAACTTCTCCGCGAGCGGGACGGCGTACTTGAGGGCGTTCTTCGAATGGATGGAGAAATCGATGGGGACAAGTATCGAACGGATGCTGAATTTCTCCTGCACCGCCGGCCCGGGTTTCGCGGTCCGGCGGAGAGGTGCGGGTCTTCGGGCCCGCGTGCGTTTCAGCGAAGACTTCTTCTTCATGACGCACCTCCCGATATAATGACTTTTGCGCGTGCTGTGGACGCGCCGTCAGTCGTTGTAAACGTATTTCAGCCAGCGGTGAGGATCGTTCCCGTTATTCACGATGTCGAAGAATGCTTGCTGCAACTTCCTGGTGACCGGCCCCGGTTTGCCGTCCCCAACCTTCACCCTGTCCACCGAGCGAATCGGCGTCACTTCGACGGCGGTCCCCGTAAAAAAGAGCTCGTCGGCCACATAGAGCATCTCACGGGGAAGAACCGTTTCCTGCACGGCGTACCCCGCTTCCGTTGCCATCTGTATGACCGAGGCGCGGGTCACGCCGGGAAGAAGCGAGGATGAAAGCGACGGCGTGAATATGGTGCCGTCCTTCACCGCGAATATATTCTCTCCGGTCCCCTCGCTCAGGTGACCGTCGACATCAAGCGCGATCGCTTCCTTGAACCCTGACTGGACTGCTTCGACCTTCATAAGCTGCGACAGGATGTAATTTCCTCCCGCCTTCGCCATCGTGGGAAGCGTGTTCGGCGCAGGGCGGTTCCAAGTCGAAACACACGCGTCGATCCCGTCGGTCAGCGCCTCCGGGCCCAGGTAAATCCCCCACTCCCACACCGCGATGCTGACATCGACGGGACACGTCAGCGGATTCACTCCGACGTCACCGTACCCCCGGTAGACAATCGGACGGATGTAGCATGCCCGCATTTTGTTCGCACGGACGGTATCAAGAACGGCTCCTTCGATCTCCTGCATGGTGTAGGGGATCTCCGTCCGGTAGATCCGGACGGAATCGAAGAGCCGGCGGAGATGGTTGTCAAGACGGAATATTGCGGGTCCTTTCGCCGTTTCGTAACAACGGATCCCCTCAAACCAGCTCGAACCGTAGTGAACGACGTGGGAGAGGACGTGGATCGTGGCGTCGTCCCAGTTGACGAGCTTGCCGTTCATCCAGATCTTCTCCACTTTTTTTACGGGCATACCATCTCCTCATGTGCGTCGTTCCATGTTCCCGTGCACCGCCCCGCCGGCACGTGCCGGTGATCAGAGAGGCATTTCATAAATCCTGTACTTCTTGTCAATCGTTCCCTGCATCAGTTCGGCACCCCGGTTCATCATGAGGTTGTCCTCGTTCACCCAGCTCGCTTCGCCGTGAGGATACCCGCTCTCAACACAACGGCGGCCAGTCTCATAGAAGAGCGCCGCACCGATCCCGGTATTGCCGTATTCCGGAAGAACCCCCAGGATCACTATCCGGACCCTGTCGATTTTCTTCTTGAAAAGGAGAATCCGGATGATCCCCGGAATAAGCCACCCGTGCTTGTTGTGGATGAGAACCTGATTGAGATCAGGGAGCGTCATGCCGAACCCCACAGGCTTCCCCTTCGATTCCGCAATGATCACGATCCGTGGGTCGACCACGGCCTTCAGGTCCTTCGCCACGTAATTGAACTCGTCCTCCGTCATCGGGACCTCCCCCCAGTTCTTCGACCACCCCCGGGCATAGAGATCACGGATCAACGCCACCTCTTCGTCGTATCTCTTCATGTCCAGCGGGCGGATCTTGAGGCCTGCCCGCTTGAGCACGGTATCGGAGATCCGCCTGAACTTCTCGTTAAAGACCTTGTCCTTGTGAATGTAGTAGGCGAACAGGTCCTGGGCTTTCTTGAAGCCGTAATTCTCGACGAGGGACTGGTAGTACGCCGGGTTGTACGTCATCAACACCGCGGGGACGCGGTCAAACCCATTGATGAGAAGACCGTACTCGTCATTGACGGAAGGGCTGGCAGGGCCACGCATCGCCGTCACCCCTTTTCCCTTGAGCCATTTCCCCGCAGCATCGAACAGAGCATTGGCCACGCCCTGATCGTCGACCGACTCAAAGAAGCCGAAGAAGCCGATATTCTCCCCGTGTTCCTTGTTGTGATTGTCGTTGACGATGGCGCCAATCCTTCCAACTACTTTCCCGTCCCGCTCCGCCAGGAACAGTTCCATGGACGCGTGCTTGTAGAAGGGGTTTCCCTTCCTGTCGATCAGTTTCCGCCTGTCCATGAGCAGCGGCGGAACCCAGTAGGGATTCCCCCTGTAGGGCTCCCACTGGAACTTGATGAACTTCTTTTCGTCAAACTTGGAATTGACAGGGCGAACAGTGGTGGCGTTCATGAAAAGCACGCACCTTTCAGTTGTCGTACACAGAAGGGGAGGTCGCCTGCATTCAGATCGGGTTCAGTGTATCACCCCGAGTTTTCGGCCGATCTCGCCGAAGACTTCAAGAATCCTATCGAGGTGTTTGTCTTCGTGCGTCGCCATGAAGCTCGTCCGGAGCATCTGCATGCCGTTGGGGACACCCGGACTGATGAAGGCGTTGACGAAAACGCCGGCATCGAACAGGGCGCGCCAGAAAATGAACGTGTTGGGATCGTCACCGATGATGACCGGTACGATCCCCGTTTCGCCATCGATGACATTGAATCCCATCTTCTTGAAGCCTTCACGCATTTTCCGCGCATTACTGACGAGCTTTTCGATTCTCCAGGGTTCGATCTCGAGGATTTCGAGAGCCGCGAGAGCCGCCGCGACGGAAGCGGGGGTCGGACTTGCGCTGAATATGAGCGCCAGGGCCTGGTGCTTCAGCCAGTTGATGACCGCCCGCTCCCCCACGACGAACCCGCCCAGGGAGGCGAACGTCTTGCTGAATGTCCCCATCGTCAGGTCCACTTCATTTTCCAGCCCGAAGTAGCTCGCGGTGCCGCGTCCCCCCTTCCCTATGACCCCGGTCGCGTGAGCGTCGTCGATCAATATCCGCGCATTGTGCTTTTTGGCGGACTTGACAAGGTTGGGGAGATCGACAATCGTTCCTGACGTACTGAACACGCCGTCGCTGACGACGAGTTTGGAAGATTCGGCGGGGAGTTTGGCAAGCGCGCGCTCCAGATCATCCATCTCGTTGTGCTTATACCGCACAAACTCCGCAAATGCTCCCTTCGCCATCAGGTTCCCCGCCATGATGCACGCGTGATTGTCCCTGTCGGAGACGACGTAGTCCCCCTTCCCCACGAGAGTCGGGATAATGCCCTGTGCAGTCTGGTAACCGGTGCTGAAGAGGAGACAGGCCTCCTTGCCGTAAAACTTCGCAAGGCGTTCTTCGAGCCGTATGTGCAGGTCCAGCGTCCCTGTCAGATATCTGGAGCCCGAGCAACCGGTGCCGTATTTTTCAATCGCCGCAATCGCAGCCTTCTTGACACGTGGGTCGGATGTCAGGCCGAGGTAGTTGTTCGACCCGGCCATGATGACCTTCCGCCCTTCGATCATCACCACGGGACCCTCGTTCTCCTCGATCGGGCGAAAATATGGGTAGTATCCAAGGGCCTTGATTTCATCGGCCCGCGTGAAGGACCAGCATTTCTGGAAAAGATCGACGGGATTCCTGGTAGCCTCGGTCACTGGGGGACTTTCCTCGCTTGGGTGGTGAGAATGGGCAGCGCGATCACTGCTTGAAGACGTGGTGCTTTCGGGGGATTTCAGCACTGTGTGCAGGATTGCATAAGTAGTAATTACTTAATATACTTGATAGGGCCAATAAAGTCAATCCCGACCCCCCCTCTCATAGACCGGGCACAATCCCGTGATCGCGCTCGTAACGGGAGCCACCGGGTTTATCGGCAGTCACCTGGTGGATCTTCTCCTGAAGCAGAAGTACGCCGTCAGAGTATTGCTCCGCAAGACGAGCGACACCGTGTGGCTCCAGGGTCTGCCGATCGAATACGTGTACGGTGACCTGTTCGACAGGGAGGCGCTGCGACAGGCCGTCGCCGGTGTGGACTACGTGTTTCATTCGGCCGGAGTGACCAAGGCAAAAACAGCAGAGGAGTACTTCCGGGGAAACACCGAAGGAGTGAAGAACATGCTGGAGGCCGTCTCTCAACACAACCCGGGTCTGAAACGCTTCTTGCAGATCAGCAGCCAGACCGCGGCAGGCCCAAGCCCGGGAAGGACTCCCATCACCGAAGAAACAACCCCCCACCCTATTACGACGTACGGCCAAAGCAAGCTGAAAGCGGAACAGGCATGCACTGAGCGCAAGGGAACGATCCCGATTACCATAATCCGCCCACCCGCCGTGTACGGTCCAAGAGACAAAGATATCTACGAGTTCTTCAATACCATGAGCAAGGGGCTGCAGCCAATGGTGGGGATGAAGGAGAAATTCGTGAGCCTCATACACGTCGGAGATCTCGTGCGCGGGTTTGTTATGGCCGCTAAGAGCGAGAAAGCGCTTGGTCAGACATATTTCATATCGAGCAGCCAGATCTACGGATGGAAGGAAGTCGGCGAGGTCTCACGCAAAGTCATCGGCAAGAACGCCTTCCGGATCAAAATCCCGGAGGCGGGCGTCTTTGCCATTGCCGCGGTTTCAGAATTTTTCGGTCTCTTCAGCAGGAAGCCTGTTCTGATAAATTTCGAGAAAGCGCGCGACATGGTCCAGAACTGCTGGACATGCGATTCGGGGA
>PMJR01000057.1 GCA_003158475.1 Ignavibacteriota bacterium
CTGCATGGCGACGTCCCGGCCGACAACGGTCCCCGCCAGGTCGTTCCCGAGATTTGCGCATTCGACCAGCACCCCGATCTTGTTCCCGAGGTGCGTGTAGGAAAAGACGGCCCCGTCCGCCGACTCCAGGATGTTGAACCGTCGCACGTCGATCTTCTCCCCGACCTTCGCGAGCAGGTCGTTGGTCAGGTCCGTGACCGTCCTGCCGTTCGGCGAGGTGAGGCCCCGGAGCTCCTCGAGCGTCTTCGGCCTGCGCGCGGCGATCGTCCCGGCGATCGCTCCCGCGAACGCAGCGAAATCGTCGCTCCTGCCGACAAAGTCCGTTTCGCAATTGACTTCCACGATCACACCCGTCTTCCCGTCCCCGCTCACCCTGGTGACGATCATCCCTTCCTTCGCCGCCCGGTCCCCCCTCTTCTGCCCGACCGCTGCCCCCTTCTTGCGCAGGGACTCGACCGCGGCGTCGATCGACCCGCCGGTCTCCTCCAGCGCCCGCTTGCAGTCCATCATCCCCGCACCCGTCATCTCGCGGAGTTTCTTGATCATCTCGTGAGTAATTGCCATGGTATCCGTTTCGAATCGTTCCGTGTTCAATTCAATGAGGGCTTTCCCTCTGCCGCATCTTTTCCCCGATGTTCCGCCTCGGCCGATGTCTCCGCCTGCCTGGCCGAAGACCGTTCCTTACCTTCGAGCACCGCATCGGCGAAGGCCTTCGTGACGACCTGGACCGACTTGATCGCGTCGTCGTTGGCGGGAATCACATAATCGATCCCGTCCGGATCGCAGTTCGTGTCCATGATCGCGAAGACCGGAATGCCGAGGCGGTTCGCCTCCTTGACCGCGATCGCTTCCTTCTTGACGTCGACCACGAAGAGGGCCCCGGGGAGACGGGTCATGTCCACGACGCCCGAGAGCACGTTGTTCAGTTTCTCCTTCTCCCGCTGGAGAAACAGCCCTTCCTTCTTCGTGATCTTGTCGAAGGTGCCGTCACTCTCCATCTTCTCGATATTGGTGAGGCGCTTCACGCTCTTGCGTATCGTCGTGAAGTTCGTCAGCGATCCTCCGAGCCAGCGCTCGCTGACGTAGAACTCGCCCGTCCGCACCGCTTCTTCGCGGATCACGTCCTTCGCCTGCTTTTTCGTCCCGACGAACAGGATACGCTTCCCCTCGGCGGCGATATTGCTGATGGCGTTGCACGCTTCTTCGAGAAGGATGCGGGTTTTCATCAGATCGATGATGTGGATCCCGTTGCGTTCCATGAAAATGTACGCACGCATTTTGGGATTCCAACGGCGGGTGAGGTGACCGAAATGACAGCCGGCTGCGAGCAGCTCGGCAACTTCGACGCGGGGCATACCAGCACTCCTTATGTTGAGTTTTTTCTTCTACTCCCTTCGTCTCCCGCCGTCATCACGCAGGGCGTGACACTCGCGGCGGAATCCGGGAGTATGAGTAGTAACTGCACCGGAGGACGCGTGATCGCGGGGGTGCGTCTCGCCGGGGGACAAAAAACGCCTGCCTCTTTTCTGTTATTATCTCTTGGAGAACTGGAATCTCTTGCGCGCTTTCTTCTGGCCGTATTTTTTCCGCTCGACCATGCGGGGGTCGCGCGTCATCAGACCCGCAGCGCGGAGAAGCGGACGGTGTTCGTCATTGAGCGACACGAGCGCCCGGGCAATGCCCAGCTGCACCGCCCCGGCCTGCCCCGACACGCCGCCCCCCTCCACGTTGACGCGGATGTCGTACTTGCCGGCCGACTGTGCCACTTCGAGGGGCTTCATCACCTCGCGCCGGAGCGTCTCAAGCGGGAAATACTGTTCGAACGATTTTTTGTTGATCGTGATCGCTCCCGCACCGGGTGCGAGGATCACACGTGCGACGGACGTCTTCCTTCTGCCGACCGCCCGGGTAATTTGTGGGTGCATGCGCCGTTACGACTCCTTGCTGCTTGAGTGGTTGATGACGTGTGGCTCGGGGCGCTGGGCGGAATGGGGATGCTCGGCGCCCGCGTAGACTTTCATCTTCTTGAGGATCTGTCTTCCGAGCGTGTTATGGGGGAGCATCCCCCTCACCGCGTGTTCGAAGACCCGCTGGGGGTTCTTGAGGAGAACATCCTGGAATCTCTCGAATACCGCTCCCCCCGGGTAACCGGTGTAATGGAAATACTCCTTCAACTCGGCCCTCTTCCCGGTGACCTTCACTTTCGACGCGTTCACTACAACGACGAAATCCCCCATGTCGGAGTTCGGCGTGAACACGGGCTTGTGCTTTCCCCTGAGGAGGCGCGCTGCCTCGCTGGCGATGCGTCCGAGCGTCTTCCCGTCCGCGTCGATGAGGTGCCACTTCGCGTCGTTTTCCGACGTCTTGAAGAACCGTGTTGTCTTGTCCACAGCTGACGCTCCTGCATAACGATGATGAAGTTCCTGGGTTCAATAAAGCTTTTCAATTTAGTGAAATCAGCCGAAAGAGTCAATGGCGTGGTACGAGCTCCGGACGAGCGGTCCCGACGCGACGTGGCGGAACCCCATGGCCAGCGCCTCCTGCCTGAATTCAAGGAATTCGCCCGGCGGAACGTACCGTTCCACGGGGAGGTGCCCTTTCGAGGGGCGGAGGTACTGGCCGAGCGTCAGCATGTCGCACCCGTTCCCGCGCAAATCGCGCACCACTTGCAGTATCTCATCACGAGTCTCCCCGAGTCCGAGCATCAACCCGCTTTTTGTCACCATGCCGGCGTCATGGCCGCGACGGATCAGTTCCAGCGACCGGCCGTATTTTGCCTGCGGACGGACCCTCGGGTACAGGCGCGGCACGGTTTCCGTGTTGTGGTTCAGAATGTCCGGCCGTTCGTCGATAACGAGCTGCAGGGCCCAGCGGACCCCGCGAAAGTCCGGGATGAGCACTTCGATCCGGACCGACGGGTTCACTTTGCGGGCCTGGCGGATCGTCTCGGCNNCCGGTCGTCACCGCACAGAACCCGCAGGAGCGCGTACAGACGTCCCCCAGTATCATGAATGTCGCGGTGCCGGCATTCCAGCACTCCCCCATGTTCGGGCAGTGCGCCTCCTCGCAGACCGTGTGAAGCCCGTGACGCTCGATGAGCTCCCTCAGCCGCGCATAGTTCGCCCCTCCCGGGAGCCTCACCTTGAGCCAGTCGGGCCTTTCTCTCCCCGGGACACGGGGACCCGCTATTTCCTGCATGACAAATTCCATAGTCACCCTCCCCGTTAGATCTTCGTTTCCCTGTCACGCCGCTGGAGATTTTGGACGATCTCTTCGAGGAACATGCCACCGAGCGCGCCGTCCACGATCCTGTGGTCGAATGAGAGCGTAAGATAGGCGATCCAACGGATCGCGATCGCGTCGTCGATCACCACGGGGCGTTTCCGTATCGCCCCGGTCCCCAGAATCGCAACCTGCGGCTGGTTGATGATCGGGATCCCGACGAGCGTCCCGAACACCCCGTAATTCGAGATCGTGAACGTCCCCCCCTGGATATCATCAGGCAGGAGTTTCTTCATGCGGGTCCGCGACGCGAGATCGTTCACCGCCCGCGCCAGTCCGGTGAAACTTTTCTCCTCCGCGTGCTTGACTACCGGAACGATCAGTCCGCCGTCGGAGGCGACGGCGAGACCCAGGTTGACGAAATTCTTCCGGATGATCTTATCCCCCTCCACCGAGGAATTGACAAGGGGGTACTTCTTGATGGCTTTGACGACCGCCTCGGCGATGTAGGGAGTGAACGTGAGCTTGAACCCTTCCTTCTTCTCGAATTCCTCCGCATGCGCCTCGCGGTGTTTCACGACCGCACTCATGTCCACCTCGTGCACCGCCGCCACGTGGGGAGACGTCTGCACGCTCTGGACCATATGCTGCGCCATCTTCTGCATGACATTGCTCATCTGCAGAATCTCGTGCCCCGGTGTTGGGTACTTTGCGCGGAGCGCCGGAACATCCGCAGGTTGCAGCGTCACGGGCCCGGGCACGGCCTTGACGGTCGCCCCGGCCGGCGCAGGAGAAGGAGAACCGCCGCTCTTCCTTGCAGCCACATGGGCGAGCAGGTCTTTTTTTGTGAGCCGTCCCGCTTCTCCCGTCCCGGGAAGGGATTCGAGTTCCGTGAGCGGTATCCCCTCGGTCCGTGCGATGCTCAGGACGAGCGGCGAATAGAACCTCCCCCCGGCGGGGGACGGGGCTCCCGGCAACGGCGCGTGTGACGCCGCAGGCACGGGTGCGCTTTCCCTGGACGGGGCCTCCGGCGGCCCGGACCGGGGTTCATGAGCCGCTCCCGCTCCCCCGGTCTCGATGGTGGCGATCACCGTCCGGACCGGGACAGTCCCATTTTCCGGGGTCAGGATTTCCGCCAGTATGCCGGCGGCCGGCGACGGGATTTCAGAATCGACCTTGTCCGTGCTGATCTCCAGCAATGTTTCATCCTTGCCGACGGTGTCGCCGACCTTTTTGAGCCACCGGACGATCGTTCCTTCGGTGATGCTCTCCCCCATCTGGGGCATGATGACTTCGATACGGGCCATGTGTCTGTCCTGGCTGTTGAGAAAGCAAGGAATGTCAGTACCTGATCAGCTCGCGCAGCGCGTGGACTATTCTCTCCGTGTCCGGCAGGTGCGCCGCTTCCAGCGTTGGCGCAAAAGGGACGGGGGCATCGAGCGCACCGAGACGTTTCACGGGGGCATCGAGGTCCTGGAAGGCGTGCTCCGCGATCAGTGCGGCCACCTCGCCCCCCACCCCGCCTGTAAGCGTGTCCTCGTGGACGATCAGCACCTTGCCGGTCGCGCGAACCGAGTCAATGATCAGATCCCGGTCGAGCGGCAGGAGAGTCCGGAGATCCACCACTTTCGTCTCGATACCGTTCTCCCTCGAGACTTTTTCCGCGGCCTCGAGAGAAAAGTGGACCGTCGAACCGTAGGTAATGATCGTCACATCCCCCCCCTCCCGCTTCACATCCCCCTTGCCGATCGGCACGGTGAGATCTCCCTCAGGCACCTCCCCTTTCACCCGACGGTAGAGGTACTTGAACTCGAAGAACATCACCGGGTTATTGTCGCGCACGGCGGATTTGATCAGACCCTTGGCGTCGGACGGGGTCGACGGCGCCACAATCTTAAGTCCGGGCACGTGGGCGAACCATGCCTCGGTGCTCGCCGAGTGGTACGGTCCGCCGTGGATGTACCCTCCTGACGGGAGGCGTATCACCATCGGGACAGGTATCCGCCACCGGTAGTAGATTTTCGAGGCATTTGTCACGATCTGGTTGAAGGCGCACGTGACGAAATCCGCGAACTGCATCTCTGCGATCGGCCGCATCCCCGCCACGGCGGCGCCGGTCGCGGCCCCGATGATCGCCGCTTCCGAGAGCACGCTGTCGATCACCCGCTCGGCGCCAAAATGCTCCAGGAACCCTTTCGTCGCTTTGAACGCGCCACCGTACGCCCCGATGTCCTCCCCGATAAGGAAGACCGAAGGGTCCCGTTCCATCTCTTCCCACATCCCGCGGGAGATCGCATCGATGTATGTGAGTGCCGGCATTATGGCGCGTACACTCCCTTCCCCGCGTCTTCCCCCGGAGGATAAGGGCTCTCCGTCGCGAATGCGACCGCATCGTCAACCTCGGCCTTGATCCCTTCCTCGATTTTCTTTTTCGACTGAGGGGTCAGGACGTGGTCCGACAGGAGAATTTTCTCGAGACGGTCGATCGGATCCTTTTTCCGCCACTCATCGACCATCCCCTCCGGGACGTAGGAGGCATCATCGGAGGCGGAATGACCGTGCATCCGCATCGTGACCGATTCGATGAGCGTCGGACCCTCCCCGCGCCGCGCACGGTCCACCGCTTTCATGCAGGTTTCGAACACCAGCGACACGTTTGTCCCGTCAATCGTGACGCCGGGTATGCCGTAGCCGGAGGCGCGCTCGGAAAGCTTCTGGGCGGCGAACTGCCTCCGGGTGGGGGTCGAATAGGCAAACTGGTTGTTTTCTATAATGAGGATGAAAGGGAGCTGCATCACCGCCGCCATGTTCAGCCCCTCGTGAAACTCACCGACGCTGCTTCCGCCGTCGCCTATGTAGTTCATCACCACGGCCCCTTCTTTCCGCATCGCCAGGGCGAGGGCGACCCCGACCGCCATCGGGATCATGGCGCCGAGGTGGCTGACATTGCCGTAGATGCGGAGCGAAGGATCCGCGTAGTGTCCCGTGCCGTCCCGACCGTGCGTGAGGCTGTTCCCGCGTGCGAGATGCTGAAGGAATATGTTCCGGGCCGTCTGCCCCTTCACAAGGTGAGCGCCGAGATCGCGATGCATCGGAAACAGGTAGTCACGCTTCTCGAGCGCATAGGCGCTCCCCACCGCAGTGGCCTCGTTGCCGTTCCCGGTATATGCTCCCCCGACCAATTTCCCCTGGCGGTAGAGCCTGAGGATCGCGTTGTCGCACTCCCGCGCCAGCCTCATGTAGTAATAAAGCTCGAGCCTGTCGGGATTAGAGAGTTTTCCTCCCGCTCCTCTTTTCTGTTCGGGTGTCGCCGTTTCGGCCATGCTGGTTTCATAGTCATGAGACCCCGGGTGTCGTCCGGCCATGCTCACGCTCAGGAGCGGCGTAATTTTCATCCCCGTCAGAAAGCGGCGGGACTGCTAGTATCGGATCAACTTCTCCAGTTCGCGGATGATATCTGTCTCCTGCGGAAGCATCGCGTTCTCCAGTCCCGGCCCGTAGGGGACAGGGGTGTCCTTCGCGGCCACCCGCCCCACAGGTCCATCCAGGCTTTCGAAGCATTCGGCCGCGATCAGAGCCGCGATCTCCGCTCCGAACCCGCCCGTGAGAGTGTCCTCGTGAACGATCAGGACCTTTCCCGTTTTCCGTACCGAGGCAAATATCGATTCACTGTCGAGGGGATTCAGCGTCCGGATGTCTATGACCTCGACCCCCACACCGTGCGCCGCCTCCACCTTCCGTGCAGCATCGAGAGATCGCTGGACCGGCATCCCCCATGTAACGACAGTTATGTCTTCCCCGGCCTGTTTCACGGCGGCGACGCCGAAGGGGAGCAGGTAGTCGGGACCCGGTTCCGGCGACGATGCGAAGCCCTGCCGGTAAAGACCCTTGTGCTCGAGGAACAGCACCGGATCATGGGAGCGGCAGGCGGTCTTCAGAAGTCCCTTCGCATCGGCAGCATTCGAAGGGAATACCACCCGCAGGCCGGGGATGTGCGTGAAGAACCCGTCGATCGACTGGCTGTGATAGAGCCCGCCGTGAATGTAGCCCCCCACCGCGACCCGTATCACCATGGGACAGGTCCACTGGCCGTGCGAGCGGAAACGGAGCATCGCCACTTCATCGCGTATCTGCATGAACGCCGGCCACACGTAGTCGCCGAACTGGATCTCCACCACGGGCATGTAGTCCCCTCTGACGGCAAGCCCGAAGGCGGTCCCCACGATGCTCGCCTCGGCAAGCGGCGAATTGAACACCCGGTCGCTTCCGAATTTATCGGTGAGCCCCCGCGTCGCCGTGAAGACTCCCCCCTTTTTTCCAGCCACGTCCTCGCCGTATATCACCATCTTGGGGTTCACCGCCATCTCCTCCGCGAGTGCATGGTTGATCGCGTCGACCATCACCACGGAGGGTCCTGCGTGGGCAGGCTCGGTGAAAGCCTCCGCGCGGACGACTCCCGCGGGAGCATAGACAAATGACCCGAGCTCTGCGGGGTCGGGCAAGGTCTTCCCCTCAGCCCACTCGGCTGCGCTGTCGATGCGTGACTGGATTTCAGTTCTGATGCGGGCACAATCTGCCGCGGTCAGAATCCCCTTCTCCTGCAGGAACCGCTCCAGCCGTGGTATGGGGTCGAGTTTGAGGTCATCCGCCAGGTCCCGTGGGTCGCGATATTTCCGTTGATCATCGGATGAGGAATGTGCAAGAAGCCTGACCGTATCGGCCTCTATGACGCTGGGTCCGTCTCCGCGGCGCGCGCGCGCCACGGCATCGGCTGCCGCCTCGAACATCGCGGGGAAATCGCAACCGTCCACGTGGTAGCGGTTCAGCCCTCCGTACCCCCTCACCATGCCGGAGACCGATTCGCCTGCAAGCTGGTCCCTGACAGGGACGGAGATCGCATACCGGTTGTTCTGTATGACAAAAATAACGGGAAATTTCCCCCTCGCGGCCCAGTTCACGGCCTCGTGGAATTCCCCTTCGCTGGTGGAGCCCTCGCCGCTTGAAACGTACACCACTTCGTCCGTGCCGTCCTTCACCGCCCCCATCGCCGTCCCCAGGGCCTGGAGGTACTGCGTGCCTGTCGGGCTGGACTGCGAGACGATCCGCCACTTTCGGTGCCCGTAGTGGAACGGCATCGCGAAACCGTCGCTGCTCGGTCCCCCCCGGCGATGGAGGGCTTCGAGCATTATCTCTTCGATCGTGTAGCCGAACTGGAGAGAAAAACCGAGGTCGCGGTAATACGGGTAGGCCCAGTCATGACCGGGGCGCATCGCCAGTGCCATCGCGACCTGAGCCACTTCATGGCCGGAACAGCCGATGTGGAAGAAGACCTTCCCCTGTCTCAGCAGGATGAGAATCTTCGAGTCTATGAGGCGCGCGGAAAGCGCATTCGTATATGCGCCGACGATCTGATTTGCCGACAGGTGCGCCAGGGCGTCCGTGGATGGGTTCCCGGTGGGTTTCGCGTCCTGACCCTTCGGCCGTGTTTCGGTTTTTGTCGGCAACGACAGGTCTCCCGCAGCTATGATAACAATTCTGATCTCATTTCTGATGTCAGGGAGGAACTCAGATGTTGATCGCTTCCCCGTACGCAGCGGCAGCCGCTTCCATAACCGCCTCGCTCAGCGTCGGATGCGCATGGATCGACCGGAAGAGCCCTTCGCCCGTCGTCTCCAGCCTCCTGGCGACCACGAGTTCCGCGATCAGCTCCGTCGCCTCCGAACCCATGATATGGGCCCCGAGCAACTCCCCGTACTTCGCATCGAATATCAGTTTGACCATCCCCTCGCTCTCGCCGATGGCGACCGCCTTGCCGAGCGGACGGAAGGGGAACCGCCCGATCCTGAGTTCATATCCCTCAGCCCTCGCTTTCTCTTCTGTCAGGCCGACGCTCGCAATCTGCGGCTGGCAGTACGTGCACCCCGGGACCGAGGTATAGTCGAGCAGCGCGGGATTCTTGCCGGCTATGGCTTCGACGCAGTGTATCCCTTCTGCCGAAGCGACATGAGCCAGCCAGGGGGGGCCGATCACATCGCCGATCGCGTACAGGCCTGCGACATTCGTCCTGTAGTCGGCATCGACCTTTATATTCCCCTTTTCGAGCGTCACGCCGGCATTTTCCAGTCCCAGGTTCTCCACGTTCGCCTGGACCCCGATCGCCATCAGCGCGACATCCCCCGTGACCTCCCGGGTGCCTCCATCGGCGGCGCGTACGGTCAGCGTCACGTCCTTGTGCGATGAACGGACTCCTTCCACTTTCGTTTCCGTCAGTATCTCGATCCCCTGTTTCTTCAGGCTGGATTCGAGCTGCCGTGTCAGCTCCCGGTCCTCGACCGGGAGGATACCCGGGAGCATTTCGACAACCGTGACCTTTGTGCGGAGCGTGTTGTAGAAATAGGCGAACTCCACGCCGATCGCCCCCGCTCCGATGATGACCATGGATTTCGGCTGGGAGGTCAGCGACATCGCTTCCGTGCTTGTGATGACGCGCGTCCGGTCGATCGCCACCCCGGGGAGCGTTCGGGGTCTGGCGCCGGTGGCAATGATGACGTGGTCAGCCCGGAGCGTCGCCGCCTGCTTCCCGCCTTCGCGCACCTCCACCGTTCCCGGTCCCACCAGCCGCCCGTTCCCCGGGATGACCTCGATCCCGTTTTTCCTCATCAGGTACTCGACCCCCTTGACGATCCGGTCCGATACACCCCTGCTCCGTTTGATAATCTTGCCGAAGTCCACCTGCAGGTTTTCATACGTAATCCCCCATTCCTCTCCCCTCCGGAAGGTGTGAAGGATCTCAGCGTTCCGGAGGAGGGCCTTGGTGGGGATGCAACCCCAGTTCAGGCAGACCCCCCCGATCCTTTCCCGCTCGACGATCGCCACCCGCATGCCGAGCTGAGCCCCCCGGATCGCAGCGGTGTACCCCCCGGGGCCTCCGCCGATGATGAGGAGATTGTACTGTGGGTCGGCCATACGTTCCTCCCTGAGGGACAACAAAAAAGGGAAAGATAATTCCCCTTCATGCATGACGCGGTGACTACCGGACAGCGTAGACAAAAATATAGATAACACACCCCTGAAAGTCAATCAATGGACTCCGGGGAAAGAATTCATTGATTTTCCATTCCGATTTCGGTATACTGACCGAAAATTCCGGGAGGGACGATGGCCGCTCGGGATGAATCGGATGAGAAGCCGGTCACGACCAACCGGAAGGCCCGGCACGAGTACGCAGTCCTGGACACCTTCGAAGCGGGGATCGTGCTCACCGGCACGGAAGTGAAATCGCTCCGGCAGGGAAACGCAAACCTCGCCGACGGGTACGCGCTCCTGAAGAACGGGGAAGTCTGGCTCTTCGGAATGCATATCAGTCCGTACTCGCACGGGAGCTACAGCAATGTCGACCCTCTCCGCCGCAGGAAGCTCCTCCTTCACAAAAAGGAAATCCGGAAAATCGCTTCGCGTTTGCGGGAAAAAGGGCTTACGCTCGTCCCCCTGAAGCTCTACTTCTTCCACGGCCTCGCCAAGCTGCAGCTGGGGGTGTGCAGGGGGAAGAGGGAATACGACAAGAGACAGGACATCGCCAAACGCGAGGCCGAACGCGCAATCCGCAGACATCTAGCAAGGTAAACTCCGACTTTGTTCCCACCGCTGAACGAACAGCTCGACATCATCACGCGTGGCACCGCTGAAATCATCCGTGTGGAAGACCTCGAGAGGAAAATCAACGCATCGCTTCTTTCAAACACCCCGCTCAAGATCAAGCTCGGCTGTGATCCGAGCAGGCCCGACCTCCACCTCGGGCATTCCGTTGTCCTCCGGAAGCTCCGCCAGTTCCAGGACCTGGGACACCAGGCCATACTCATCGTGGGCGATTTCACCGGGATGATCGGGGACCCGTCAGGCCGGAACAAAACCCGCCCCCCGCTGTCGCTCGAGGAGACGCGCGCCAACGGCCAGAGCTATTTCGCGCAGGCCACGAAGATCCTCTCCTCGACCAAGGTGCAGATGCTGTACAATTCGGAGTGGCTCGGGACAATGAGCTTCGCTGACGTCACCGCCCTTGCGAGCAAGTACACGGTCGCACGCATGCTCGAGCGGGATGATTTCGAGCGTCGCTACAAGGCGGGGGAACCCATCAGCATGCACGAGTTCCTCTACCCTCTGGCGCAGGCGATGGACTCGGTGGCCATCCGCTCGGACGTCGAACTCGGCGGGACCGACCAGAAATTCAATCTCCTTGTCGGACGCGATATCCAGCGTGAATACGGCGTCGAGCCGCAGGTCACCATCACCATGCCGATCCTTGTCGGGACGGACGGGGTGGAAAAGATGAGCAAGTCGCTCGACAACTTCATCGGGTTCAATGACTCGCCGCGCGAGATATTCGGGAAGACGATGCGGATCCCGGATGCACTCATCGTTGACTATTTCCTGCTGGCGACCGACACACACGCCGATGAGCTTGCCGCGATAAAGCGCGAGCTTGCCGACCCCGCGACGAACCCGAGCACCGTGAAGCGCCGCCTCGCAAAGACGCTCGTCACGCTCTACCACTCAGACGAAGACGCGGTGAGTGCTGAAAAGGAATTCAACAGGATGTTCCGCGAGAAGGAATCCCCGGAGGAGATCCAGGAGGCGGCACTACGCGCTCCGGGGGGACGCATCGGCATCATTCAACTCCTGGCCGATGCCGGCCTCGTTCCTTCCAGGAACGAGGCACGGCGGATGATCGAGCAGGGAGCGGTGAGCATCGACGGCGTCAGGATTCAGGATCAGAATGCGGTTATTGACATCACGGCCGGGGTGGTCGTCCGTGTCGGGAAACGGGGATTCCGGCGTGTCCGGCCGGCGTAGATCAGGCATAATCCACTACCACTCACCATAGTTAAAAGGGAGATGAGACATTGTACGTACCGGGGAAAATGTTCTTTACCAAAGGAGTAGGCCGTCACAAGGATTACCTGCAGTCGTTCGAGCTGGCCCTTCGCGACGCCAAGATAGAGAAGTGTAATCTCGTGACGGTGTCGAGTATCTATCCCCCGGGATGCAAACGCATCCCGGCGGAGGAAGGACTGAAGTTCCTCCAGCCGGGGCAGATCACGTTCTGCGTGATGGCGAGAAACGCGACAAACGAGCCGAACCGGCTTGTCGCCGCCTCGATCGGCGTTGCAACACCCTCGGACACCTCACAGTACGGCTACCTTTCGGAACATCACCCGTACGGCGAAACGGATGAAAAGGCCGGGGATTACGCCGAAGATCTTGCGGCCACGATGCTCGCGACAACGCTCGGCGTGGAATTCGACTCCGGGATAGCGTGGGATGAGAGGGAGAAGCTTTACAAGATGAGCGGGAAGATCGTCAAATCCTTCAACATTACGCAGTCGGCCGAAGGTCACAAGGACGGGATCTGGACGACCGTCGTTGCGTGCGCCATCCTGCTCCCCTAAAGAGAGGGGGGGGACGAACGGCTTCGAACAAGAACTTGTCTTTCAGTTGAGCGCCAGCCTGAAGTCGTCGTAGTAATCCATCACTGAGTCGACGTACTTGAGAGTCTGCCTGGCATTGCCGAACCAGCCCGATTTCGGCTTATCCTGCCCCCAGACGCTTCTGTGCAGTGTGTAAAACCGCTTCGAGAGAAGCGGGAGTGCGTCTTTGACCGCCTGCCACTCAGCCGGTTTCGCGTGCAGGTACGAAGCAAGCTCCTGTGCGTCAATGACCCGGGAGAGCCCGGCATTGTACGCCGCCAGCGTCAGCTTCAGCCTGTCCGCATCCCCGGATCCCTCAAAAAGATCGTAGAGCCTCCTCAGATAGAATATCCCTGCCTGTATGTTGTGTTCCGGGTGGGAAATGTCATCAAGTTCCAGCTTCCTGGCCAGCTCCTCCCCTGTCACAGGCATCAACTGCATGAGTCCTTCTGCCCCCTTGTGGCTCTCTGCGGCCCGTAAAAACCTCGATTCCTGTTTCATGATCGCCAGGACGAGTCTCCAGTCGAAACCATATCGCCCTGCGTATCTTTTGATCGTGGGGCCGTAATTTCGGATGCATCGCTCCGTGGCTGCGTCGAGTAATTCAAGCGTATCCGGAGTGCTTTCCACCGCCGGACCGATCTCTTCCTTGCCGACGCTCTGCGCATCTGCCCTTCTGGCAATGTCTTCGCTCGAGGGAGTACACCCGCACATCAGCGTAAGAACGAAGAACAGCAAGGTCGGGACCGTTTTCTTCATCAATTCCTGTGAATTGTTAAATATCGTTCTGAAAATGGATATTATGTTGTCTTAAACAAATCCCTTCCTGGTGCGGTTCCCTATGACAGGAGCCTATGACGTGGATCAAATGCTGATAAATGAATGAGATACACTCAACGCTGAATAAATCGGTATAAAACTACCCCGAATCACTTTGAGAGTCAAGGTGTTTTCTCGCTTCGTGCGCTCGAGCACATAAAAAAGGGCCGGTTTTTGACCGGCCCTTCGGGCTTTCCCCCGTAACATGTTGTATTACTTGAGATAACGACGTTCGATGTCGATTATCTTTTCTACTCTCCCTTTGTGTCTTCCACCGGCAAACCAAGACTCAATCCAGATTCGGAGAATCTCTTTGCAGACTTCGCTTCCTGTCACCCGGCTTCCCAGCGTGAGGACGTTGGAGTCGTTATGTTCCCTTGAATTTCTTGCCACGAACTCGTTGTGGCAGCAGGCTGCCCGAATGCCCGGGACTTTGTTGGCCACGATGCAGGAACCGATCCCTGCTCCGTCGATTGCCACACCGCGCCATGCCTCTCCGGAGGCCACAGCCCGTGCTACTGCATATGCAAAATCCGGGTAGTCACAGGGTTCCTCACTGGAAGTTCCAAGATCCATCACGCTGTAGCCAAGCGATTCGGCATGTTTGAGTAGCATCTGCTTGAGCTGAAATCCCCCGTGGTCTGAACCGAACGCGATCTTCCTCCCCTCAGCAGGAATGGATTTGGCTTCGGGCGGGGTGACCGTCCCTGCTTGTTCAGGAATCCGGGTACCCGACCTTCTGATGATCTCGATGCCTGAGGCGGACGCAAATTCGGCCGCCAGCGGAGTGACGAGAGCCCCGTCGTCGATCTCGAGAGCGCGCTTCCCTTCGGCGAGGGCTCCCCGGACATCCCGCTCGGTCACGAGTCCGCGTCCCTTCGGAGTCATTTCGGCTGAACCCCAAGTTCCAGAATCTGAAGTACTACACGCCCTGTGCCCATGGCGATCAATCCGAGTTGTGTCGCAGCGCCGAGTGAGAGGTCTATGACACGGTCGTCTTTGAACGGACCCCTGTCGTTAATGCGGACCACGACCGATCTGCCCGTGTCGAGGTTCGTCACCTTCACTTTCGTTCCGAAGGGCAACGTCCTGTGCGCAGCAGTCAGGTCGTTCATGTCATAGAGCTCGCCGCTGGCCGTTTTCCGGCCGTTGAAATCCTGCGCGTAGTAGGAAGCGACGCCCACAAGCTGTGACGAGGAGGAAGGTTCCCTCGACCCAGTGTCGGGCCGGTCTTTCGACGTGAAGCGGGGGGAGCCGCTGCCACATCCGGCGACGAAAAACAGCGCCGGGAGGAAGAATACGGCCGCACCCCGCAATGAGAGCATCGCTCAGAGGTACTCGTTCATCTGTTTCCGTTTCAGGTAGTCCGACACTTCCTTGACGTCCTGTGACCTCCCGCGCTTGCATATCAGGAGGGCATCATCGGTGTTGACAATGATGAGGTCCTCGACCCCCACGGTCGCGACGACTTTGTCCGGCGAAAAAATGTAGGAATTCTTCGTGTCCTTCTGTATCACCTTCCCGGTGATCGAGTTCCCGCTGTCGTCCTTCCCCGAGACCCTGAACACTTCGTCCCAGGATCCGAGATCGTTCCACCCGAACGATCCCGGGATAACATAGACGCTGCCGGATTTTTCCATCACGCCATAGTCGATCGATATCCCCCGTATCATCCCGTACGCGGTCTCGAGCGTCTGCTGGTAATGGGGACCGCCGATCGCGGCGTCGATCTTCTGCAACTGCGCGAACAAGTCGGGGAGACAGGCCTGGATCTGCCGGAGGATTGCGTCCGCGCGCCAGACGAACATGCCGCTGTTCCACAGAAAATCGCCGCTCGCCAGAAACCGCTCCGCGGTCTGCAGGTTCGGTTTCTCAGCAAACGCCTTGACCTTCCGGACCCCCCTGTCACGGTACGGGTTCTCCGCGGTTTCGTCATTCACAAACTGGATATACCCATACCCGGTCTCGGGATGCGTCGGCGTGATCCCGATCGTCAGGAGGCTGGATGATTCACGGGCGGTGTCGATGGCGAGATTCAGGGCACGATGGAATTCGCCGCCGTCTCGGATGATATGATCGGCGGGGAGGACGACCATGACGGCGTCGGGATTCGTTCTCCTGACATGGAGCGCGGCGAGGCCAATGCACGGGGCAGTGTCCCGCCCCACCGGCTCCACAATGACGTTCTCCTCCGGGATCTGGGGAAGCTGTTTCATGACGTGGGATTTCTGGAGCCTGTTGGTCACGACGAACGTCTCCCGCGGGAGCACAAGCGGGTCCAGGCGCTTCACCGTGTTCTGTATCATCGTGTCCTTCCCGACGATCTGCAGGAGATGTTTCGGGAACTTTTCCCGGCTCCGGGGCCAGAAACGGGTACCGACGCCTCCGGCCAAAATCACTCCGCACGTTTTTGCCATTGTCCCTGCCGTGTTATTCGAGAAGTGTTTCCGGATTCTGAAGCATGTCGATGGTCTGGAGCAACGCACCGTAGTCTTCCGTCCCCTGGCTCTCCAGGAGCCCCTGAAGCGACTGGCTGGCGTTGTCGATGAGGTGGGCAACGCGCACATCGTCGAACAGGTCGCGCTCGATCACATAGCGGAGGAACAGGGAAAACGTGGCGGCAAACTGGGCGAGGGTCTCGTTCCCGGAAGCCGACGAGACCCGGTGGAGCCGTCCGGCGTTCGTGAGCGCGGAATCGACGAGCCCTTCGCGCATCCCCTGAAACCGCTCTCCCTCGAATGCCGATCGTTTGAGTTCTTCGAGCGCGGTATTGAAATGGTGCAGCGCCTCAAAGACCTCCCCGGTGAGGACGTTTCCGCCGCTTTGACGCACAGGGGGGTCATCCCGGGAAGTCGCATCCGGGGCCGACATGAGCAGGCCGTGAAGTTCCTCGACCTGGAAATCGAGAAGGGAGTCGCGCCGGATGCCGTTGCCCCCCGCACGCGCCCGCTTGGCATACCACATGAGTCTGAGTGCTATTGCGTCCCATCCCTGCAGGGAATAGAGGCGTTCAAGGGCGAGGTCGATATCCGCGGAAGCGGAAATCCGTTCCGACACCTTCCCCATCATTTCCCCCTGTACACGGTGTCCTTCTTCGACAAGGCGCTGCTGGAGCCTCCTGAGGAGGAGGACTGTGTCGTTATCCATGGGATTCACTGACTGGGGAGCACGGGAATCCAGCTGAAAATATAGCCCATCGCCGGGGGAATGTCAACGAAGCGGCCCCCTCATGCCTACGGACTCTGACGAAGGGAGGCGGTGTCTCCGGACTCAGTGACGTCCGGCGAGGCGTAACCTGTTCAGCGCCCGGGCCAGGGCGAGTTCCGCGCGCACGGCATCGAACGAGGGATCATGGGACTTCAGCCTCTCCTCGGCGCGGGCGCGGGCTGCACGGGCGCGCTCGATGTCGATCTCCTCCGGCCTCTCTGCACTCTCGACGAGGACGACCACGTTGTTGTCCCGCACTTCGAGATATCCTCCGCCTGTGGCATAGACCGTGTCCGCCCCCTGCGTGTTCTTCACTTTCAGCGGTCCGGCATCCAGCGATGAAAGGAGCGGAGCATGATTGAAGAGGACCTGGAATCCCCCCAGGGTCCCTGGTGCCGTAACGCTGGTCGCGTCCCCCTGGAAGACAACACGGTTCGGTGCGATTATTTCAAGCGAAAAAGACCTTTCGTACATGGCCGCTTATGCCGCCTGAAGTTGTTTCGCTTTTTCGACCGCCTCTTCGATCGCCCCGACCATGAAGAACGCCGCCTCGGGGAGATCGTCATGCTCGCCGGCGATGATCGCTTTGAAACTCCTGATCGTGTCTTCGAGCTTCACATATTTCCCCGGCAAACCGGTGAATTCTTCAGCAACGTGCATGGGCTGGGAGAGGAACTTCTGGATCTTGCGCGCGCGCGCCACGGTGAGTTTGTCCTCGTCGGAAAGTTCATCCATGCCCAGGATGCTGATGATGTCCTGCAGGTCCTTGTACGTCTGGAGAATCTCCTTGACCCGCTTCGCAACGGCATAGTGCTCTTCCCCGACGATGCCCGGCTCGAGTATTCGGGAGGTGGAATCGAGGGGGTCAACCGCCGGATAGATGCCCAACTCCACGATCTGCCTGCTGAGCACCGTGGTCGCATCCAGGTGCGAGAACACCGTCGCAGGAGCGGGGTCGGTGAGGTCGTCCGCCGGGACGTAGATTGCCTGGACCGANNACGGCCGAAGGCATGCGGCCGAGGAGGGCAGACACTTCGGAGCCCGCCTGGACGAACCGGAAGATATTGTCGATAAAGAGGAGAACGTCGCGACCTTCTTCTTCGCGGAAATATTCCGCGATCGTGAGCGCTGTCAGACCCACGCGGGCGCGGGCACCGGGAGGCTCGTTCATCTGTCCGAACACGAGCGCGGTCTTGTCGATCACCCCTGTCCCTTTCATTTCAAGCCATAGGTCGTTCCCCTCGCGCGTTCGTTCACCCACACCGGCAAAGACGGAAAGTCCGCCGTGCTGTTTCGCAATGTTGTGTATCAGTTCCTGTATGATGACCGTCTTGCCGACCCCCGCGCCGCCGAAGAGACCCGTCTTCCCCCCTTTGGAATACGGCTCCAGAAGATCGACCACCTTGATGCCGGTTTCGAACATCTCCTTCTTTGTGGAAAGCTGGTCAAACGCAGGCGCCGGCCGGTGGATCGCGTACCGCTTTTCGGCCTTGATCTCTCCCAGCCCGTCGATACCGTCACCGATGACATTGATCAGCCGGCCCAGTGTCGCGGGTCCCACCGGGACGGTAATCGGATTCCCCGAGTCGCTGCATTTCATTCCCCGCACGAGACCGTCCGTCGAATCCATCGCGACAGTACGCACCCGGTTGTCGCCCAGGTGCTGCTGGACCTCGACGATCAGGACCTCCTGTTCCCCCTGAGTGTTCGTGCGGGGTATTCTGATGGCGTTGAGAATTTCGGGAAGCGAGCCGTCGGAGAACTCGATGTCAACGACCGGCCCGATGACCTGGACGATTTTGCCTTCCTTCATTCAGGACCTTTCCGATGGAATGCGGATAGAATTTGCTGGTTCACGGGACCACGCCCGCGGAGGGCTGGATACGACTTATCAACAAAAGTAACGAAAAAAGGGGTGAGAATCAAGGTTTCACCCGGCCTGTATCACGTATGGCCTTCACGATTGCAGAGCCGTGGAGCCGGCCGTTTTCAACGAAGACCTTATTGTTGAACTTCCCTGCGACCGCGGAACCGGCAACGTACAATCCGGGGATATTCGTCTCGAATGTCGATTGGTCGTGGCGCGGGGCAAGCGTTTCCGGATCGATGTCGATGCCGAAGGCCCGCATGTGGTCGACATCGGGGTGGAAGCCCGCGAGTACGAACAGGAATCTCGCGGGGAAGCGCACCGACCCGTCCGGCGTGTCGACGTTAACTCCCCCAGGGACGATGCTCCCGACCGTCGACCGGAACGATGCCTGGATCTCGCCGGCCTTGATCCGGTTTTCGATGTCCGGCAGTATCCAGTATTTCACCCCCTCGCTCAGCCGTTCGCCCCGGTGGACCAGACGCACTCTCGCACCGTGCCTGTAGAGGTCAAGCGCGGCTTCCACCGCCGAATTCCTCCCGCCGACAACCACCACATCTGCATCGAAGTACCTGAATGGTTCATCGTAGTAATGAGAGACGTGCGGCAGGTCCTCTCCCGGCACGCCGAGGCGGTTCGGGTTGTCGAAGTATCCCGTGGCGACGACCACGTTCTCCGCAACGTACACCGCTCCTCCCGCCGTCCCGACCTCGAAGCCGTCTGCGGAACGGCGTATCGTCTGTACGCCGTCAAAGCACCGGACGTCGAGCCGATGGTATCTGACCACTTTCTGGTAGTAGTTGAGCGTATCGACGCGCGTGGGACGGACGGTGGAAATGACGAAGGGGACCCCGCCTATCTCGAGGAGCTCGGGAGTGGAGAACCAGACCAGGTTTGCCGGGAACCGCCTGATATAATCGACAAGGCTCCCTTTCTCGAGCACGATCACACTGAGCCCTGCTTTCTTCGCCTCGATCGCGCACGAGAGACCGGACGGCCCCGCACCGACGATCACAATATCCGCAGACATATCCATGCACTACGCCTGAAGTAAGTGAAGAGGAGGTTGTCCGCGTTTCATTTCTCGTTCACAAAAACACCCGACAATATGCAAATTCCGGGGAGAGAGTCAACCTCCGGCCGATACGAAGATACATGAGAAATAATTAGGATTTGTCGCGGATGATGTGTACATTGTTTGCACTGCGTACCAGCAGATTACCGTAACCGGTCGACCTTGTATCGGAAGCGGACGTTGAGACTCGCTCTCCGATGATGAATGCAACCCACCCTCCTGCGTTCCTGATCCCAGCTTGTTTCATGGTATAGTAGACTCTTTCGCCTTTCACGACACGTGAAGGCGGACGGGATCACTGATTTTTTCATCTCATAAAGAGGTTTGTTTCATGGGTTTTACCACTTTTGGTCTTTCAGACCATATCATGAAGGGGATCGGCGCGGCAGGATATACCGTACCCACTCCCATTCAGATTCTCGCCATCGAACCTGCACTTGCAGGAAGAGACATCATCGCGTGCGCGCAGACTGGAACGGGAAAGACGGCGGCATTTGTGCTTCCCATACTTCACCACCTTGCGTCCGGCGCCGGTGTGCACGCAGGGGGAAAACTTCCCCGGGCGCTTGTCCTCACGCCCACACGCGAGCTCTGCCAGCAGGTTCAGCTGGCGGCTGCAAAATACGGGAAGTTCCTCGCGCTCCGTTCTACTTCGATATACGGGGGCGCCGGCATGGAGCAGCAGATCAAGGCGCTCCGACGTGGCGCGGATATCGTCGTTGCAACCCCCGGGAGACTCCTGGATCACATGCAGCGGAAGACGGTCGACCTCTCGGGGATCCGGATACTCGTTCTGGACGAGGCCGACAGGATGCTCGACATGGGCTTCATCAACGACGTCCGCAAGATCATCGCCGCCATCCCGTCACAGCGGCAGACAATGCTCTTTTCCGCGACAATCTCGGCGGACATCAAGACACTTGCGTCGAACATCCTGCGCGATCCGCAAACCGTCCAGGTGGGGGAACGCCGCAATCCCGCGGAGACCATCGTCCAGCACTTCTACAACGCACCGCAGGGAGCCAAGATCGACCTGCTCGTGCACGCGATGGAGGCAGAGCAGATGCAGAGCGTGCTCGTCTTCTCCAGGACAAAACACGGAGCCGATAAGATCAGCAGACGCCTCGAGAGGACGGGGATAGCGTCCGCCGCCATCCACTCGAACCGGACACAATCCCAGAGGGAGAAAGCCCTCGAAGGATTCAAGGAGGGGAAATTCAGGGTTCTTGTAGCGACCGACATCGCCGCCCGGGGGATCGATGTCAGCGGCATATCGCATGTGATCAATTACGACGTCCCGCAGTACCCGGAAGACTACATCCATCGCATCGGACGGACGGGCAGGGCCGGGGCGAGTGGCGATGCCATCACATTCGTCTCACGTGAGGAACAACAGTATCTCACCCGCATCGAGAAATTTGTCGGGAAAAGGTACACGGTGAACGCCTATCCCGGATTTACTGCTTCTCCCCAGCAGGCGCAGGCGCACGTCTCCTTTCCTTCCAGGAGCGGACGGACCGCGCCGCAGCACGACAACACACGGCACCCCCAGTCAGGACGGACTGCGCCGCAGCACGAGAACAAGCGACACCCCCAGTCAGGACGGACCGCGCCGAAGCACGATAACACACGGCATCCCCAGTCGGGACGAACCGTACCGCACACCGACAAACGATACCCTGTTCAACCCGGGCGGAAGAAACCCGACCATAAGAAAATGGAATCCTACTCCTCTGATTCCAGCGGCGCCGGCTGGTCGAACTACTAGACGTTTCGCCGGAGGTACGTACACAGCGAACGGCCCCGCTCTTTGGAAGAGCGGGGCCGTTCTTTGAACGAGCAGATCGGACTTATGCCGGTTCCCATCTACCTTTTTTGATCATTCCCCTTGTTGCCCCTATCGTTCCGATTGTCGGGTCTCCCTTTCCTATCATTGTTACCCTGGCCTTGCCTGTTTTGTTCCATCCATTTACCATGCTCAGGGTGGTTCTTGTTGGCGAAATATTTCTCTTCACGGCTGTCGCGAATTGGCTGCTGATCATGACGATCCTTAAAAGTGCCGTATTTGTCTCTGTAGACCTGCGCGTGCCTGTAGGGCGTCCGCTCATTTACCACGACTTTATGAGCAGTATAAAGGTCATACTTGCCATATCGCGCAGGCAAGTTTGCCTGTCTCCGCCATTGTCCACCCTCCTGGTAGATAAATTGGTGCTGGGGTACATAGTAATAAGCATCTATGTCGGGTAAATAGTAGTATTCAACATGGTCATAGCCTACCGGACCCCAGATGGGCTGAGTGCCGATATTGATACTCAACGTCTGTGCACTTGCGGCGCTAAACAGGAACAGGACCGCCGCGGAAACGAGTATTGAACGCATAGTGATTTCCTCCTCTTGTATGGATCAATTGTACCATTCAATGCAATCGAATGAAATCGGCCGAAGGGATGGGAAAGTAGTTAATCCCCCGGGGAGAACACAATCGAGGGTTGGATTGGCAGGGTCCAACCACTGGTTGAGGAATCCGCTCCTCATTTTCTTCCTCGGCGCCGTCGCCGCCATAGAATCTGTCTGGATTCTCCGGTCAGACGGGTTTTACCCGGTCGACGAGTGCGCGCATTTTCTCTACAGCAGGTTCGTCCTCGGCGCACTCCCGGCCACCGTGCAAACATGGCACAGACCCGGGCGACTGTGGCTCTTTGCCTTGCCGGCCCAGCTCGGACACACGTTTACGATGTTCTTCTGCCTTGCGCTCTTCCTCTGTCTTCTTCTGGTCACCTACCGGATCGCGGCATTGCTGAATATCAGGCATGCGGTCTGGGTTGTCATTCTCACTGGCCTTCAGCCGATCCTCTTCGATATCTCCTATGCGTGCCTGTCGGAGACGCCGGCTGCCCTCGTGCTCGCGCTCTCGTACTGGTGTCACCTCAGGGGAAAGCACGGGTGGAGTCTGGCAGTCGCTTCCGCGGTGTTTCTTTTCCGGTTTGAGATGTATGCCTTCGCACTCCTGATGTTCTTCCTCTCCCTGCGGAGACGGGAGTGGCGGATTCTTCCCCTTGTGTTGCTGGGACCGCTGCTCTGGATTGGATCGTCGGCGGTCATCTCGGGGGATGTCATGACCTTCTTCAGGGAATGGTCGAAATTCTCACATCTGGGTAAGTATATTCCAGGGATTCCAGTGATGTACTATGCGGAGAACCTGGACACGATCTTCGGGATAGCACAGGTGATCTTCTTTGCCGCGGGTGTCATTGTGATCATCCGGGCGAAGAGAACCGCCCAATTCGGAATTCCCTTTTGCGCTCTCGCTCTCAACATCGTAGTCAATACGCTTGCCGGAGCGGAGGTATTTCACTGGACGGGGAGCGTAGGTGAGTTGCGGTACATTGCGGTGGTGGCGCCGTTCGTCGGGATTGTGTCGGTGGTCGGTCTCTCCGAGGCTTTTGACAGGGTGAAACCGTCATGGGGACAACTGGCCCTCTCCGTCCTCGTCTTCGGCGCGATCGTGTTCAATTGCACATTGACGACACATCCCCGTCGCTGGGCAAATTATGAAAAAATCGTCATCACCATGACCGGGGCCCTGCGGGCGGAATACCCCGATGTGACCGTGTTGAGCAACAACTGTATCGCGGCATACGTGATGGACGTGCCGCCGTCCGGGGGACCGCATTTCGAGAAACTGGATGAGGGGATGCTGGCAAAGTATCCCCGCTGTCTCATCCTCTGGGATCCGTACACTTCGAACCCGCGGTTCTTCGAGACCCACCTGACGAAGGAGAAGCTGTTGCATGATCCGACGATGGTCGTGGTGGACAGATATGCCTACTGGGATGCAGAGTACATCGCGTTCCTCAGGAATGCCCTCCCCTGAACGTCAAGGGAAGCCCCTCACCGCCGGCGTGGGAACTGATCCGGAGGTTGGATTTGTTGCGGCATATTCCTATACTTGGCATCATTGTGCCCCTCCTCAATGCATGACTTGACCGACTGGCGGTTGGCTGCTCTCACGTTCATGGTGACGGGATATGCGCTGGGAGCCCTGCTCCCGGCGCTCATCGGTATCATGGGGCGGGCGCTTGTGAAGTCCGTCGTGACGCTGGACAGCACAATCAAGAATCTCGGTTTCACGATTGCGCTGGCGTCCTCCCTCGCAGGATGCGTCCTCTCGCTCTCGGTGCTTCTCTCCGGCGAACCCCTGTACGTCGAGATCCAGCCATCCCTTCCGTTTGGCGCGATGGCTCTTCATGCGGACATGTTGTCTGCGTTTTTCCTCGGCGTCATATCACTCATTGCTGCCGCCGTTTCATTCTACTCTCTTGGCTATGCGACCGGATTCCTCCGGCGAAGAAACATGGCGCTGCTCGTTTTCCTTTACAACGCCTTTCTCCTCTCGATGACGGGCGTCGTCCTTTCAGCCCATGCGTTCCTCTTCCTCTTCTTCTGGGAGGCGATGTCGTTGTCGACCTACTTTCTGATCAATTACGAACATGAGGATCCCGCGGCCCGCCGGGCCGGATATCTCTACGTCGTCATGACGCATCTCGGGACCGCCCTTCTCGTCGTCATGTTCGTGCTTCTTTTCTCCCGCACGGGTTCATTCAGCTTCGGGGCATTCAGGGATCCCGGGTCCCGCCTCCCCGCTGTCGTGCAGTCGGTGATCTTCCTCTGCGCCACGATCGGTTTCGGCGTCAAAGCGGGCATCATCCCGCTCCATATCTGGCTCCCCGAAGCGCATCCGGCGGCCCCGTCCAATATCTCTGCGCTCATGTCCGGCGTGATGCTCAAGATGGGGATCTACGGGATGGTGCGTGTGTACTTCGACTTCCTGGGTCCCGATATTCCCGAATGGTGGGGAATTCTCATTCTCATTGTCGCCGTCACCTCCTCCGTGCTCGGAGTGCTGTACGCACTCACGGAACACGATCTGAAGAGGCTGCTGGCATTCCACAGCATCGAAAACATCGGCATCATTCTCATGGGCATAGGAGGCGCGCTCCTTTTCGCCTCGCTGGGAAACAGACCCCTCGCCTCCCTTGCGCTTCTTGCCGGGCTGTATCACGTTCTGAACCACGCGACGTTCAAGGGACTCCTCTTCCTCGGCGCCGGGTCCGTCCTTCATGCGACGCACACGCGAAACATCGAGGAACTCGGGGGCCTCATCAAGAAAATGCCCTGGACCGCATTTTTCTTTTTGATCGGCGCTGTCGCCATTTCAGCGCTCCCCCCCCTGAATGGTTTTGTCAGCGAGTGGCTGACATTCCAGGCCCTCCTCCTGGGCTTCCACATCTCCGATCTCACGGTCAGGATCGCGATCCCTCTCACCGTTGCCCTTCTCGCGCTGACGGGGGCACTGGCGGCCGCCTGCTTCGTCAAGGCGTTTGGCATAACCTTTCTCGGTCTCCCCCGGTCAGACCATGCTGAAGGGGCCCACGAATCTTCCTTTTCCATGATCGCTGCGATGGGATCCCTCGCGGTGCTCTGTGTCGTCTTCGGGGTGGCACCCAGTCTCGTGGTTTCTGTGCTGGACCCGCTCGTCAGTTCGCTCCCCGGAGTACACGCCTCCGGGCAGGTCCTCCTCGGCGGCGGTATGATGCTCATCCCGCAGAGCGACGCATCAAGCATTTCGCCGCTTGCTCTCGGCGGGTTGCTCGTGGCGGCAACACTGTTCCCCGTTGCCGCGGGGTACCTCTTCGGGGGCCGGGTCCGGAAACGGGTTGTCATGACCTGGGGATGCGGACTTGAGAAGATCGGTCCACGGATGCAGTATACCGCCACCGGTTTCAGCAAGCCGATACGCATGATCTTTTCAAATATCTACCGCGCGACCCACGAAATCGAAATCTCTGAAGAAACGTCACCGTATTTCCGCCCCAACATCACCTACGAGCTCAGGACGGAGTCCGTGTTCCTGAAGTACCTTTACGAGCCGGCCTATCACGTCATCATCGGCTCCGCGCGAATGGTACGCCGGATACAAACGGGACATATCCAGACGTATCTTGCGTACATATTCCTTACCCTTGTCCTTCTCCTTCTCTTCGCACGATGAGTGATGTCCTGACATTCGTGCTCCCCGCGCTGCTGCAGCTGGTTCTGGTGCTCGTTCTTGCTCCGTTGATCTGCGGGATCATCGGGAAGACCAAGGCCCGGTTCCAGCACAGGCAGGGCGCGGGGATCCTCCAGCCATATTACGATCTCGCCAAGCTGTTGAGGAAAGAGGTCGTGATTTCCTCGGTCGCCTCATGGGTGTTCCGCTGTACGCCCTATCTCGTGTTTGCCTCCACGTGTCTCATCGCTTTGCTGGTCCCGACGGTGGTGGTCCCCCTCCCTCTGGACCGGGTCGGCGACATCATCACCGTCATCTCTCTCTTTGCGCTGGGAAGATTCTTCGTCGCGCTCGTGGGTCTTGATACGGGGAGCGCGTTTGGCGGGCTCGGTGCAAGCCGGGAGATGTCGATAGCATCCATCATCGAGCCTGCGATGATGCTCGCCATCTTCACGGCGGCCGTCACCGCGGGCTCCACCAACCTGAGCATCATCGTTGCAAAGCTCTCTTCCACACCCGCCTCGATGATGAACCCCGCCCATCTCCTTGCATTTTCGGGTCTGTTCATTGTCACGATGGCCGAGACGGGCCGCATACCGGTAGACAACCCGGACACGCACCTCGAATTGACGATGATTCACGAAGCGATGATCCTGGAGTATTCGGGGCGCTACCTCGCCTTTGTCGAGTGGTCCTCCCAGATGAAACTGGTGATATTCCTGGCGCTTCTGTCAAACATGTTCTTCCCCCTCGGCATGGCCGCGAGCATGTCGCCCTGGGCGCTGTGCGTCGGAGGCGCCGCCTTCTTTGCCAAGGTGATCGTGCTCGCAGCGGTTGTCGCGGTTGTTGAATCGACAAACGCCAAGCTTCGCCTGTTCCGCGTGCCCGAGCTTCTCATGGTGGCATTCATCCTGTCGTTGCTTGCGCTTATTCTCTATTTCATCATCGGGGCGTAGCGGTGGATTCCACAAACCTCCAGACGGTCGGCCTGCTCATCGACATATTCGCCGCCGCGATCCTCGTGACGGCGTTTCTCGTCGTCTCGAGCCGCAGCCTCGTCTTCTATATCCGGCTCTTTGCCCTCCAGTCGTTCTTTCTGGGGATCGTGGCCTTCCTCGTCGTCCTGGGATATGGAGAAACCCATATCCTGATCGCGGCGGTCCTCACGATCGCCGTCAAGGCGATCGCCATTCCCTTTGTCCTTTCCAGGGTCATCGACCGGATCAACGTCCACAAAGAAGTCGATTTCAGCATCAACATCACGGTGTCGCTGCTCCTGTGCGGCGGCATGGTGATCCTGGCTGACTCCGTGGCACATTCCATCCTGGATGCCCAGCGGGCGGATGCCCCCGCCGTCTCACGGGTTCTCTCCGTGTCGATCGCGATGATGCTTATCGGCCTTTTCATCATGACGACGAGAAAAAAGGCCATCACGCAGATCGTCGGACTGCTCACAATGGAGAACGGGGTATTTCTTTCAGGTCTCTCGATCACTTACGGGATGCCGCTGATCGTCGAAGTCGGGATTTTCTTCGACATCCTGGTGGCGGTCCTTATCCTGGGAGTGTTCATTTTTCGCATCAACAAGACATTTGAGTCGATCAGCATCGATTCCCTCAGGAGCCTACGGGAGTGAGCACGATCCTCTTTGCCCTTCTCCTGGGCCTGCCGGCGACAGGCACCGTTCTCTGTGCCGTGTTTCACTCCCGGAGGGTTCTGGAGACCATCACGGTGGCCGGCGCCGGACTGACGTTTCTCTCGGCGCTGTGGCTGGTCACGACGGTGATGCAGGTGCGTGCTCTGAGCACGCCTCAAGAGTGGTGGTACGCCGACGGCCTGTCGGCATATGTCGCTGCCGTCGTCTCCGGCAGCGCACTTGTCGTGGCCCTCTACTCCACAGGCTACCTGCGCCGCCAGGTCCGTCACCGGCACGTCGATGGCCGGCAGCTCTGGTTGTATTATCTCCTTTTGAATGCGTTCCTCTTCACGATGATGGTAGTGCTCCTCTCCAACAATCTCGGCGTCCTCTGGATCGGGTCCGAAGCAACCACGCTCGCCACCGCTTTTCTCGTGGCCTTCTACGAGCGCGAAGGCTCGATCGAAGCCGCATGGAAGTACGTCATCATCTGCTCTGTCGGCATCGCGCTCGCCCTTTTCGGGATAATTCTCACCTATTTCTCTGCGCTGCATGTGGTTCCCGCCTCCGGCAACGCCCTGAACTGGTCTTCCCTTATGCTGGTGGCAAAAGGACTTGACCCGGGGGTGCTTAAACTCGCGTTCATCTTCGTCCTTGTCGGGTTCGGAACGAAAGCGGGTCTTGCACCCATGCACACATGGAAGCCGGATGCATACGGGGAAGCGCCGGCCCCCATCAGCGCTCTCATGGCGGCCGGGCTGGTCAACGTCGCACTCTACTCGCTCATGCGGTTTTACATCCTCGTGAACAAGGCGGTGGGGGGGAGTTTTGCGTCGACGCTCTTCATCATCTTCGGCCTCGTGTCGATGGCTGTGGCGGTCCCTTTCATCCTGATACAGAGGGATTTCAAGAGACTGCTGGCGTACTCCAGCGTGGAGCACGTCGGGATCATCGTCTTCGCTCTGGGGCTCGCGACTCCGCTGGCATATTTCGGAGCACTGTTGCATCTTCTCAACAACGCCATTGCCAAAACACTTCTCTTTCTGACGGCAAGCAACGTACGGATGGCGTACAATTCGAAAATCATGCGTAGGGTCACCGGGGCAATCAAGGTGATACCGGTGTCGGCCACATTCCTTCTCGTCGGAGTCTTTGCGATAACAGGATCGCCCCCGTTCGGGCTTTTCGTCAGCGAATTTACGATCGTGAGCGCAGGGTTTGCAGGGGGCAACGTCGTTCCGGCCGTTTTGTTCATAGGCTTCAATGCCGCCATCTTCGCCGGCTTCATCTATTACACCTCCAGGATGGTATTCGGAGAGCCTCACCCCCCGGTCAAGAGAGGTGATGCGGATACACTGTCGCTCCTCCTCCTCGGCGTGCTTCTGGCGGCGCTTCTCATGCTCGGGGTGTTTATTCCGTCTTCATTGCAGGAGTGCATTGAGAATGCTCTGACGGTCCTGAAGGGGTGACGGGGATGACAACAAAGCGACGCTATATCGCACTGATCAGGAAGAACCTCGGAGACCGTTTGAACATCCGGGAGGGGGTTGCGCCGAACGAATTGTACCTGTCGCTGCGTCGGGAGTCGTTGGGCACGCTTCCGGAGACATGTTCCCTGCTCACCCGGTCGTTCAGGGCGAACTTCACCACGCTCGTGGCGAACGATGAACGATCGCTCAACGGCACGTTTGTTCTCTCCTATGTGTTCTCTGTTCCGACGGACGACCTCTTCCTGATCCTTCAGGTGCCTGTCGAACCCCGCCACATGGAGGTCCCCTCGGTGAGTCACGTCCTCGAGAGCGCCAACTGGTTCGAGCGGGAGGTCAAGGACTGGTTCGGGATTGTCGCGTTCCCGAATATCTACAGACTGGCGTCACACCCTGACTGGCCCGAGGACGTGCACCCGATGCTGAAGGACTTCGATCCCCAGACGTCCGTTCCCCGTGTCCGGGGGTCGTTCGACTTCAAGCATGTGGAAGGCGAGGGGGTTTTTGAGATTCCCGTCGGCCCCGTGCACGCAGGGATCATCGAGCCGGGGCACTTCCGGTTCAGCGTCGCCGGCGAGCCGATCATTAATCTTGAAATCCAGCTCTTTTACGCGCACAAGGGGACGGAGAAGATCGCCGAGGGGATGTCTCCGCAACGGGTGGTATTCCTCGCGGAGCGCATCTCGGGCGACTCTTCCTTCGGGCATGCCGTCGCGTTCTGCCATTGCATGGAACGGTTGAGCCGGTGCGAGGTCCCCCGGCGGGCGGCCGTGATCCGGACCATGCTCCTGGAACTCGAGCGTCTGTACAACCATACCGGTGATATCGGAGGGATCCTCCTCGATGTAGGCTTCGCCGCCGGTGCCGCCGTTGCCCTTGAGCTCAAGGAGAGACTCCTCCAGCTCAACGAACTCCTGACAGGGAGCAGATTGCTCCGGGGTGTCGCAGCCATCGGCGGAGTCCGCAGAGACCCGGAAGATACTCCGCTCAAGCGCCAGGCGCTGGCCGATATGCTCGTCCGTGGAAGGCAGGCGTTCGAAGACTTGGTCAGCCTGGTCATGTCCAGCTCATCGGTCCTCGACAGGCTTGAAACAACAGGCATACTGAGCCACACGGACGCGTACCGCCTCGGCATTACCGGCATAGCGGGGAGGGCGTCAGGCATGAACCGGGATTTCCGCCGCGACCATCCGCACTGCGCCTATGGACCTCTCACGTTTCGGGTGCACACGTCCGGTGAAGGGGATGTGCTTGCACGGATGAGAGTCCGCATCGATGAGGTGCGGGAATCCTTTTCGATAATTGAACAGCTGCAACTTCAGGATCCCGGAGAGCCGGCGCGGACGGGCGTCGTCACCGTTCCCCCGCTGCAACAGGCGCTCGGTTACGTGGAAGGCTGGAGAGGGGAGATTGTCCACTGGGCGATGACCGACGCCGAAGGGAACATCTTCCGCTGGAAAATCACCGACCCGTCGTTCCACAACTGGCGGGCGATCACGGTCGCCGTGCGCAACAACATCATTCCGGATTTCCCCGTGATAAACAAGAGTTTCAACCTGTCGTACTCGGGCAATGACCGCTAAGACGCCATGCTGAGAATTCTCAAACAGGCACTCACGGGCGGAGTCGCGACGAATTCATATCCGCGCGTCGTCGGCGAGCCTCCGGACGGTTTCCGGGGGAAGCCGGTGATTGATTTCACCCGGTGCACGGCATGCGATGCGTGCGCCGGGGCATGTCCCACGTCGGCAATCACAGTCCAGACAAGTGCGCAGAAGCGCGGCGAGAGAACAGTGGAGATGAACTACGGGGACTGCATCTTCTGCGGAGAGTGTGAGGCGGCGTGCCCCGATGCGATCCATCTGACAAAGGAGTTCCAGCTTGCGGTCACAGATAAGTCGGAGCTGGTCACACGTGGATTCTACACGCGCGGCAGCGACGGAGTGTATCAGTATTCGGAGGTGCCCGCTCAGACGCGTTCACACACAGAACCCGTGGAAGAAATCGGGAAGGCGCTCAAGAAGAAGGTCCGCACGCTCTTCGGCCGGTCACTCCATATTCGCGAAGTGGATGCGGGTTCGTGCAACGGCTGCGAAGTCGAGATCACCGCTTTGAACAACCCTGTCTATGACATCCAGCGCTTCGGCGTCCGCTTTGTCGCATCCCCCCGGCACGCCGACATGCTGCTCGTGACCGGCCCTGTCACCAGGAATATGGAAATTGCGCTGAAACAGACATACGACGCGACGCCCGATCCCAAGCTCGTCGTCGCCGTGGGTGCGTGTGCGATCGGGGGAGGGGTGTTCGGAAAGAGCTATGCCTCGTGCGGCGGCGTTGATGCGGTTGTTCCTGTCGACGTGTATATCCCCGGATGCCCCCCGCGGCCGGAGGCGTTGCTGCACGGCATCCTCCTTGCGATGGACAGGTATCCTCACCAAGGTCCGGCGCACACTGCCTGACCTCTCCCCCATCACGGTACCGATTTCATTTCCAGCCCGGCAAAAATCAGGTAATTGTACATCCCGGCATCAGTCAGAGACAAGTAAATGTACATTCCCTCCGACTGTGTGAGCAAAAATTGGATCGCCACCACCATTGATCTTTGCGTCGAGCTCGTTCTCGCCGATCTTACCGACCAGATGGCCCGGCAAGGAACAATTCACCAGACCGGCAACAGCCTCGGCATCAATGTTGCCAGCGACCGAAGGGGGAAGAACAAGTTCTATGTCACCGCCGGATGACTCGACATGCACGCCCTTGTTTGATCCCCTCATCTTGACGATCATGTTCCCTCCCGCAGTCCATGCGCGGAGTTTC
>PMJR01000008.1 GCA_003158475.1 Ignavibacteriota bacterium
CGCGAAGCGGGACTGCTTTTTTTTATTTTGTTCCCACCCGCCCTTGCTCCGAGATGGATCCTGGAGCTGACCCCTGCCCTGATGACTTCCGCGCGGCGCTAAAATTTGTCACCTCGAACGTTGGGAAAATGGGCTAATCGAGAGGAATACCCCTGCAATCATTGGCGATAATGCTCGGACGAGGATAAAAATGGAGAGTAATCAGGTGCACGGCAGAAATGGGGGAAGGAGTGAGCGAGAGGCTCAAAAACAAGAAATAAGACCTTAAGACGTGGTGACAGAAGAGGGTCTTTGCCGCCAGCGGGACCGATTTTTTTATTTTGCCTGGATATCCTCCCAGCGTCGGATCAAAATAGAAAGTCAAGAAATTGACACTTTCCCCCGCTAAGATTGGGCTGGAAGGTGAGAATTCGTCCCGCCAACATTGGATGAAATGGGCAGAGGGGCGAGAACAATTGAGTTAATGGCCGCAGTCCCGCAAGTATCCAGGACCCCTGGAAAACGTATCCTCCCCTCAGGTCTGGGGGCTGGCGATCAGAAGAAGTACCCAGTAAGGTATGCAACAATGAATAGAGGACACAACTAAAGTGCGTATCCATTAAATACTGAAATGTCAATAGGAGCAGATTATTCAGGCCCGGAGATCTGTTGTTCTACTTAGCGGATGGTCGCTCAAAATCTGAAGCTTCATTCCTACCATCATTTCTTTGGGCGAGTAGTCGCTGAATGATNNATCCCGCCGAGGAAGAAGCCAACTGAGGCCCCGGCAATCCCTCCCATAACTGTGGCCCCTCCCTGCCCTATGTTGAAAAAGTGGGGGGATGGCGAAGGCTGATATGTTCCAGCAGCGATGCCACCTCCGGCCACTGCACCCACCAGAGAGCCTATTAGCGCGCCCTTTGAAAAGCTCCCCTCTTTGTGTTGCACCAATGCTGCAATTGAGTCGACGGGGACAAAAAGCATTCCGGTATCGCAAGTGCAGGTAAGAACATTGTCGTGCAGCGAATCGAGTCTACACGCGGTCAGCGTATCACCCGAGCAAAGGATCAACTGCCATGGCTTCCCTTGGGCTGATGAAGCGGAGAAGAATGAAAGCAGTACTGAGATTAGGATGAAGGGCATACTTGGGTTACTCATAATACCTCCGTTCATGTTCACCCCGACTTCACGCCCCATGACACGAGACGCATTCCGCCGACGTAAACCTAAAAAGGAATCATAATCTCAAACCACTTCAAAGCTCTCTCGATCATTGGATTGTCAAAGAATCTGTCGGGCTGAGGTCCAAGACTTCCTCGGCAAACTTGAACGTCTCGAAGCGCACCGTCTTTATGTCTTTCGACAAAATTGATGAAGCTACTGGATGTACGCCAGCGTCGGGAAACGCTACTTTCCGTCTCTTTTCAATGGGGGTCGATAGCTCCAAAAACATGTCAAGCATCCTAACCACTGAAACACGGGTATCCTGTTCGTCTTCGCTTTTATAGAAGTAGCCTACAAAAGCCGGCTGATGAATTCGTGAAAAAGTCTCACTGTTCATCGTTAAATTAAGAAGGACTTTTACGGAGACCAGTGCCTCAATTCGATATTTTGACTGCCAGTAATTGCGCACATCCTCTGGATCCGGGGATTCTATGGTGTTTCCACCTTGGAATACTCTGGCAATCTGCAATCCCCAAGGCACAGTCAAAATGGAAGAGGATTTGTCACGGAAATCTATGTTGGGCGAGTATAGCACGAGACCGGCAATCTCTGGGTGTTCGGAAGCAATGAGAAGGGCGAGGGTACCGCCTGTGGAGGTTGCCATGATTATGACTTTTTGCCCAAGGCGTTTTCCAATTGCCACTGCCAGACAGGCACTCCGCACATAGTTATCGGGAGTAAGATCTTTAAGGGCATCCTCTCCTGCTACTCCATGACCGTACAAACGGGACAAATAGAGATTGCAGCCGTACCTCTTTGCGAACTCAGCATGAAGAGGGAAGCCGTCTGCTTGACTCCCACTGAACCCATGTAAATAGACTACGCTAATCTTCGTTCTCTGCTTGGAGAGCGAATCGAACCAAACAATTCGCGCTTGATTGTCCTTCTTGAGATTTACAACCTGCTCTTCGGTTCGATTTACTTCTTTTTCTAGCTGAATCAAATCTTCTGGTGTTTGAGGGAGAGTCGTGTCGATATTCGGCTTCGGAGGAACTGGGCCAAGAAGGTACAAGAGGAGCAGGATGCCCCCCACCAAAACACTGTACCGTGTAGAAGTCCTCATGTATGATCACTCGTTAGTAGACATCGGCGCGGGGCCCATCTCTCCGACCAGTCTCCAGATTGTACCGCCATTGATGGAAAGAGAAACCCCACCTCCTACAGCAAAAAGATCTGTCTCGGAGACGGCAAATGCGAAAACATTGTGGACATCACAAACACCAATGGTGGTATCAAACGTCCAGCTTGTGCCGTTATTGGTTGAAAGAAAGATGTCGGATCCAGTGCCGGCAAAGAGATTCGTCCCACTCTCAACAAAACAAATAACACCGTTGCTATCCGGTAGACTAGGTTGCACCCATTGAGCGGACGCAAAGGGACAAATCGGGATAATGGCTAGTGCAAGACAGATGGCTTGAGTTCTCATCTTGTCCTCCTTTCAACGCGAATGCTGTCGGAGATTACTGGCTTGAAGTAGGACAAAGGCATGAACACTCGGGGGCTTGATGATTCCTACTTCGAGCCAAAACTCATTTCGAAACCAGCATTCTCTTCGTTGATACAAAGTCCCCGCGCTGTCAGTCGGCAGAAGTACACACCACTCGCAAGATTCGACCAAGTGAAACCAAATCGCCTTCATTGGCAATCTGTACCGCAATTCGTCAGCAATCGAGCAGCAACTTCTTCGCCTGCTCCTGTAGTCCAGGAAAGTAGAGCATCACGAAAGCTGCAGGAAGGGCCGGCGTGAGGCTTCGCACTACCGTTTGGAAGAAAGGGTATCCTGGCTCCCCACATTGATAACGGAATTATAACCATGCAGGGGCGGTTGTAGCCGCACTTTGTTGGGATTGTTCATATCGTATACCCATTCTGAATCCAGGATGAACTTATATTCGTGGCGCCCGGTCGGAAGTAAGATGGTGGTCTGCCACTGTCCCTGCGGCTTCTCGCTCAAGGGGTATTGCCGGGGGTCCCAATTATTGAAAGTACCTGCTATGAATACCTGCCGGGCTGCGGGGGCGGCGATACGAAATGTAACGGACTCCGTTCTCGGGAGAAAAGCAAAGTAGGGGACCGTGACGGTGACAAATCCAAGAGCAACAACGGCAGGCAGAAGCCATCACGGCGTTGTACTCTTCCTCAGTCGGTAGATGCAGCCACCGATGGTCAGGAGGCCGATTGTGGCAATGAAGATGCCGGCCCCGATGCTTCCGCCGGGTCGAGCCGGATGCGTCAGGATCATCACAAGCATCGTAAGATACCAAAGGCCAACCACTATGCCCAGCCACAGCATCCAGCGGGGGGAGCCCGGCCCCCAAATACCCAAAGACCAGGCTATCGGATAAGGCAGAATCAGCACTCCCCACCACATAGTACGTCCGGATGAGCCTCCAAAGCCACCGACCTCGCTCAGCCCCCACAACGCCCCCACCCCAATGGCAACGAGAATGAAAACCCACACCCTGTAAGCGATCAACCGGCGTTCGCTCTGCGCGATGAAGGTGCCGAGCGCAACCATCCCGCTACCGGGGAGGATTAGGAGTGATCCTTCCATAGGATCAATGGCTCCGACCACCATCGCAATACAGCCCGCGATGACCAAAATGCGTGACCATAGATTGCGTGTGTTCATAAAATTCCCTCCAAATGTTCCTGATCCTTCCCGATCTGTGCCAGTTCGTCCTGGTCAGGCAGCGGCTCGATGGCTCCTACTTTGAGCCATTGAGCTATTGTGTTAACAAGGAATTAGTAAACTTCGAGGCTCGCAGCCAAGGGGGGTCGTCGGAGTGGGCTCTGTAGCAGAGATGTGACCAAGGGTCCAGAGCGGCGGCTCGATGGCTGACGAAACCATCGTGCGTATCTTTGGGTGAAATTAGCCTCTTCCCTTACCCAATGTCAAATGCGCTCGGAGTAGTAAGGATTTCCGGTGGTGTCTACAAGGACTATCCGTATCAAAACGCCAACAATTGTATGTCCTCAACCCGTTCCGCCCCCTCCCGGGACAATGGATGCGGTGCGAGGTGAGATGAACCTCCCGATGCATGAGCTCTCGAATGAGCCTCGTCGGACACCTCCTGGAGGAAACGATCCATCTCCTCATGGGTCCTTCGACCTAAAGGGGCGCGGTCATCTCGAATGTGGGTCCGAGCGGATTTCAGTAGGGAAATTCGAATTCGGGAATTTTTGTGGGCCTATTTTCAGGCCTATTAGCGTTTTCGGAATTTAGGCAGAAAGGATCCTGCAGAGGATGAAGCACTGGAAGCGGCTGCTTGGTGAGATAAACCAGAACGAGATGAATCATATCTGTGCCCTCCACGTTTCAGCAAATCCCCGCAATTGTGAGTAATTACTTGATGGATAGGTTTCGTTTCCCTCGTTGGTACGAACCTCTTTGTTGGGACTAGCATGGGCGTGAGGTGGCGGTACAGGTGGATGGATATCAACATCCCGGAGAACACCGCGAAACATTTGACGCGCGGCATCTTTCGTCGGGTCTTTATTGTTACCGATGTGCTGCAGGAGACGCCGTATAGAGATGACAAACGGCGCTCGTGCGGTGGAGGAAGCGATAGCCGGCAGGGTTGCACGGCCTTGTTAGAAGAGGTTGATCTGATACCACGTTCTCACAATCAAGGAGGATCCATGATCCAGCAATGTTCCTCACTTCGCAATATGCTTCTTGTGCTCGTTGCGGTGGCGCAGCCGTTGCATGCTCAATGGACGAAAATCGACGGCTCGCACGGCGGCTCCACCGTGTGTCTGGCGGTCCATGGGTCCGATCTTTTTGCAGGAACTGCCGGCGGTTTGTTCCGGTCTTCGGATGATGGGAAGCACTGGGTACAGAGGATTCCCAGCATTCCTGGAACTGTCACATGCATGGCGGCCTTTGGTGACACACTTTTTGCAGGCACAGGCGATGCCGGGGTTTTCCGCTCGACCGACGGCGGCATCACGGGGACGCAGTTCAATCCTGGATCCATCAGCCAGAACGTCAAGGCACTTCTGGCAACCCCTGACGGTCTGGGAGGAACCAATCTCTTTGCCGCCACAGGAGCCGGCGTCTACCTGCTTCCTGACCATGGGACAGTCTGGAGTGCTATGGATTCGGGGTTGACGAACACGAACGTCCTGACACTTGCTTCCGAACTGGATGGGTTGGGGGGAGTGTATCTCTATGCGGGCACGGTCGGCGGAGTCTTTCTTTCCACCGACAATGGCTCAAGCTGGACGCAGAAGAACGACGGGTTTCCTTCCCCACGCTCACGCATCTATCAGGTGTACTCTCTCGCAGTAACAGATTCAGGGATCTTTGCTGCAGGAATCTTTGCTGGACCGGGGAGTGTCTACCGTTCCACGGATCACGGGGCAAGCTGGACCGCTGCAGGCACGCTGCCAGGGACAGGCAACAATCCTCTTGCCGCAATGGGGTCGATCCTCTTTGCACTCAGGGGTCAGTCTGTCTATCGCTCAACGGACGGTGGAGGCAGTTGGTCTTTGACGGGCCCGGTATTCCTGAGGAATATTTCCCCTGCGACGCAAACCGTCATCTCCATAGCCGCGAAAGGCTCTACGGTCCTGGTGGGAACTATTGCCGGGGTGTTCGGCTCAACCGATCAAGGCGTAACCTGGAGTGCATTGAATGATGGTCTCGATGCCTCTGCGGTATGCCCGCTTGCTGTGAGCGGTCAAAATGTCTATGCCGTGGGAAGTGGGGGGTACTTTATTACGCGATCTTCAGATAGCGGTGTGAACTGGGTGCCATGGACAGGGAACACCGTCTCGTACCGGTACTCCGAACTTGCCGCGTACGACTCGATTCTTGTGGCTTTGACCGATTTTCCCTTGTTGGGAACGGGGGAATTTTCACCAGTTTTGCGATACAGGACCGGCGGGGCCCATTGGGATTCCATAGGTAGCCTATTTGCGAGTGCCCTAGCGATCACTGATGCATATATCTTCACCGGTGGGCTGTTTGGAGTTAATGCCAGAGGGGTGGGGCGGTGTTCAGTTGATAGCTCGAACTGGAGCTACTTCGATGAGGGGATGACCATCCCGCCCAGCATCTATGCTCTTGCCGCGGAAGGATCGACTGTTTGCGCAGGAAGGCTCCAAATGGGTGTGAGTCTGTCCATCGACAATGGTGTGCATTGGAGTCAAGTCAACAATGGATTCGACACGACAACGTCCGTTACGGCCCTTGTCATCAACGGACCAAACATCTTTGCGGGAACCTCTACAGTCATCGGTTTTCCGGGTGTCCCAAGAGGTATTTTCCGGACAACGGACCATGGTGCTCATTGGAGTACCGTAAACAACGGATTGACGGACACGAGCATTGTTGCTCTTGCTCTTCATGGAACAACGATCCTTGCAGCCACAGACAGCGGCGGCGTATTCGTCTCGACAAACAACGGTGGGAGTTGGAGTCCCTTCAACGACGGCTTGCCGCGGTTGAGCATGTCGTCCCTTGCCATAAGCGACACGTATATTTATGCCGGAGTCGTCGGCGGTCTCTGGAGGCGTCCGTTATCGGAAACGGTGACTTCGGTGCCGGGACCAGCCAGCGTGGTGCCGGGACGATATGCGCTTGAGCAGAACTACCCCAATCCCTTCAACCCCTCGACGACCATTCGCTACGCACTTCCCCAGCGATCGCACGTCACGTTGACCGTGTTCAATACCCTCGGGCAGCAAGTCGCCTCGCTGGTCAATGGCGATGAAGAGGCTGGATATCACGACGTGCGCTTGGACGCGAGCGGTCTCGCGAGTGGGATGTACTTCTATCACTTGACTGCCGGGGATTACGTGAAGACGAAGAAACTCGTGATTTTACGGTGATCCCCGACCCGGCTTCGCGGTGAAGACCGAGACTGTGGGAGTGCCAGGAGAGTTGTGTCGAGCAGCGGGTCCTGCGTATTGACTTCACAAGCATTGTCAGCGCCAAATGTTAAGAATAATTGCATTTCTTATGCTTCTGTCGACTATCAGCGGTAGTCATCAATTCGCTTTACTGAACCAAGTTCGCGCGTAGCAAGATTTGCGCGCTTGCATCTCGACCTGTCCCAACAGTACATGGACTTCGTTCAGGCACTGCAGAAGCTCGAACGAGAGGATCGAGATACAAAATCGTTTGTCAGCGCGTGGATGGACTCGGCCGTCAGTCGCTGCGTTGGAAGGCTCAAAAGGAGAGTAATCGCATGAGTTCAACAAGTGTCACGCACAGGTCGCTATTGTTGCTTGGGATCGGTTTCGTTGCTGGAGTGGCCATTGTCGCTGTGGATAGTTTTGCATTTGGGGGTGAAGTCAGCCCGATCGTTATCGTCGCCATGCTGATTGCAGTGACGGCCACTGCCGGGTGGATCTGGGGTTGGGGTGGATGGCGAGCTTCCGTAGTTGTGTGGTTGTGTGTCCCGTTGGCCCACCTCGTCAAACACATGTTGAGTTTGCCGGACACGCTGCAACCGAACACTTACATTTCAATCCTTATGCTGGCCGCTTTCACTTTCGCCGTTAGTACAATCGGCACTGGATGCGGTGTATTGCTACGCAGACTTACGATTTCAGGAAAGGCAAGTCCGTAAACCGGTTAACCCCTCCACAAAGAACAGAGTCAGGCAGAAAGAACTCTCCCGTTGCATAGCAAGTTGAGGCTTCGCTTCACAGTGGGTGGGTTCACGACCTCCCGCCCCCTCCCGGGACAATGGACGCGGGTGCTCGGTTAGAATTTCAGGGAGCCTCTTTCTCCATGTTAGTGGAGCAGGAGGCTTCTCCGTTCTCCGACGATAACAGGCGAATGAATTCTCAGCACTAAACGATCACCAAACGGTCAAAAAGAATCGCACATGGATCACCAATCGATCAGAAACCGGTCAAAAAGAATCGCACATCGATGACTAACCGGTCAAAAAGAGTCGCAAAACAGTCGCCAAGTGATCATGAAAAGTTACAGTAGCTAAGTCGCGACAGCGCAAGCAATTGAGCGGTGCGTCATTGTGATAAGTGACGACAAATGGCGTGCCCGACGCGTGCCGAGACCGCAAACCGTCACTTCGATCGTAGTTTGAACTGAATTCTGACGCGGAGATCGAAGAAAGTCATTGCAAATGGAGTGGTTGATGCGAGTTGAGAGCACCAATTGGATTAATTGTCATCGTTTCCTCCTGCAAATGGAGACAGAGTCCTCGGGAATGAGTGAGATTGAGTGGGGGAGTGCGCCTGAGTGTCGCGAATGAAAGATGAGCGCAAAGTGGAGAAGAACACTGGCCCTGTTGAACGACCCGAGGAATCGGGAGAGGATGTTGCAGGCGATGTACAAGGAAAATATGGACGACGTTTGACCAATCGAGTGATCTGAATTCGACTTCTCATGAAAGGAGAAAGAAACATGAGGAAGACAATGCCGATAATGTTTGTATCGATAATTGCTTTCGTTACAGTTGCGACATCACAGCCAGGACTCGACAAGGAGCGAAGAATTCGTTATGAAGCTCTTCGCGATTCCGCCCGCACCGTGCAACTTAAACGTCAGCGCATTGATAGCGTGAAATGGGCTCATTTGAGACAAGTCGACCCTTCTCTTGACTCGACGGATTCCTTTGACCTGCGGACGATGGCGGTATTCGCGGAGATCGTCGCAAAAGGCTTGGTAGTGGCAAATCCCGTGACGTTCGAATACCCGATTGTCACCAGTTCCGGTCGCAGTACAATGTGGGGAACCTCTGCAGTTAATGTGAGAATAGAAAAGGTATACAAGTGTCAACCCGTGGATTCTGATGTACCTCCTGCATTCCACCCCGGAGATGTCATCAGAGCGTTGGACTTCCAATACACGTCGGGTGTAACGGCTCGCCGTGCAAAGCGGGGAGGCGATGAAAGAATCTATGCCGGAGACAGCGTTTATCTTTTTCTCACCCGACATCAGCTTCGGTTAAAAAACCCTACGAGTGATGATTATCGCACATTGGAAATAATCCCTGTGATTGATGGTCAAGTATCATACTTCAAGAAGTATAGGGCATGGACAACAACGACCACGACCGAACTTGAGAACGACATTCATTCAGTCACGAATGTGATTGAAGGGGGCAGACGTGAGAATTAGTCAATTCAAACTCGTTCTGTTCCTTCTCGTCCTTGCGCTTGCTGGTGCTGCAAACGCGCAATACCATCAATGCACATTCTTCGCAAATAATGTTTGGCCGGGAGGAACGATATACTTTAGCATAAACGAGTCGAATCTCCAGTCAAGTTACGCGGATGCG
>PMJR01000044.1 GCA_003158475.1 Ignavibacteriota bacterium
CGAGCGCGCCCGAGATCATTCCGGCGGGGCTCCCCCGGGGGTCTCTCTTAGCGTCTGGAGCCTGATTTCGAGCCGTGCCGCAGCGTGTTTCAGGCGGATCAGATCGATCCTCGCCCCCGCCACCGCGTGATAGTCGACGCGACCCTGGGCAAAGAGAAGCTCCTGACACGCAACGGCGGACCCGCGCACAGAAAGTTCCTCCCGGAGCGCGGCGAGTTCCGCCGAGAGCTCCTTTTTCTTCCGTTCGAGTGCGAGGCGGGCGAGGGTCTGCCTGCGGAGGAGAACGGAGAAGCGGGTCTCCGTTTCCGCCAGGCGGAGTTCTGCTCGCATGTGTTCCGAGCCTTCGAGAAGAGACGAGAGTGAGATCCCGACAGTGAGCCTGTAGGAGTCCTTCGGAAGAAGAAGTGCTCCGCCGGCATCCTGGAACGCCAGATCACGAATCCCGACGCTTCCAGCTATTGACACCTGAGGGATGAGTCTGTGCCAGAAGTTCGACGATGCAGCTTCCTCCCGCGCCTTCTCAACCTCGAGGGACGCAAGGCGGCGGTAGAGCGAATCGAGCCCGTATGATGAACGGCCGGGAGGATCAACGGCGACGGACTCCCCGCCGGCGGGATCAGGGACCTCCTGTCGTTCATCAAACTCCGACTGGCACCTCACGCGGGAAGAGAAGAAGAGTAACGCTATGGCAGCAAGGATTTTTACCGGCATGGAATCTCCCCCCTCCCCCCCACCAAGGGGGGAGATTTGCACGTCTCAATGTCCTGTCACCGTTTCACGGAGTATCGACCCATCCGCTCTCCCGAGTGAAATGACGACCCTCCAGCTCCCGTCCGGCATGTCGGTCCGCGTCTGGAGCGCACCGGTAGAGAGTGCGGAACTTGTCGTCCTCCTGACGAGCGCCTGATTCTCGTCCGTCACCTCGGTGACGGCGCTCCCCGCGCTGGCGTAACGGGAGGTTATGCGCACAGTGTGATTGACCTGGTCCGTCACGCGCGTTACGACGGGGAGCCGGAACGTATATGTCTCGGTGATACCGTTCCTGAGGACGTACGTTACAATCGTGTCACGCGATGCGGGACGGACTTCCGTCGTCGTGGTTTGCTGGGGCTGATCACCGCGGAAGCTTTCGTAGCTATCGAATTGCTTCACCTCGCTGACGATCCGCCCCGGGCTCCCGTATGATTTTCGGACTGTAATCAGAAGCAGCCCCTTCGGATGTGTGTGTCGCTCGGTCACGACGACCCCCAGCCCCCCGGAGGTGACCGTGCCGTAGACGAAGACCGAATCACCGGAGTTCTTATACAAGTGAAGGGGAACCCTCTCTCCTTTGGTCTGCGAATCCACCGTTCCGGACCATTCGGCAATCGCCGTCATTTCGTCGATCGCTTCACAGAGGAGTTGTTCCCCCGTTTCAGGCGTCTCGATCGTCTGCGGCTGCGCCGGTTCCGTGGGATACAGCGTCTCCCGGCGGCAACCGGAAAAGAGAAGGAGAAATGTGAAGCCCGCAACCACCGCCGTCGTCAAGTGTACCTCCGTACAAAGACGAGGAATCGGACCGAGTCTTGTGTTGTTCATTGTTCCCCCAGGTGTGAGTGGATGTACAGATCAGAAATGGAATACGCGAACAACTGCCTCGAACTGCCGGTCTTCCACCCGGACGATGCCGACATAGTCGCCGGCAGGCACAAAGAGGCCCTGTGACGTATCGCCGAGCCATGTATGGGAATGGTATCCCTTCGATTCCATGATCTCGGTAAAGAGCGTTACGACAGGCTGGTCCGCCCCGGAAGCCGTGCGGCGGACGATCGAGACTGTGACACGGGCCGGCTGTTTCAACGTGTAGAGTATTTCGGTGTTCCGCCTGAAGGAATCGAAGGCCCCGGGTGAAAACCTCAGATTCGCAAGGATGTCGGCCCCCTCAGCCGCCGTCGGCATCCTGCAGCCGGAAAGTATAAGTGCGGAAAGGACCACGAAGGCTGCGGGTCCCGGCAAGGGAAGGATGGTCATGGTGTTGGCCGGCCATGTGGCAGGATTTTGAGTTCAGGAGATTAGACGCGCGCGGGACCGATTTTCTTACAAGCGGAAGTGGAGGGGACGTCGAACTCAACAAACAATAACAAACAATAATATACTTGACAAAAGATGAGCAAAATTTTACATTGACGGCGGCATCAGAAAACGAAACGTCAAAGTCGGAGTATTTGTCGTGGCCGGAGGGTTTGGAATGAAGATGGTGCTCGACGCTCTCAAGTATTCGTGCAAACAGAAGAACATTTACTGATGAGCCCGGCGGAGCACAGCAGCGATACCCGCCGCCCCCCCGAACGGCAGAGAACCGAGATTGACACGACAAAGTGGCTACGCTAACATGACAGACAACGAGATCATGACACTCGAAGAGGTCGCGGCATATCTGAAACTGAAGCCGCAGACAATTTACACGTGGGCCCAGGAGAAGAGAATCCCGGCGGCAAAACTGGGGAAGGAGTGGCGCTTCAAGAGATCAATCATCGACCGCTGGATCAATCAGCACTTTGACCCGAAATTCAGCCACATCGTCAACGGTCCCGACGATGAGGGGAAGAAGACACGGACGTAGAGACAGATTGAAAGTCAGCTGGTGCTGCTTGATATCGGGCAAATGCGGGAAGTTAGATGGTATCAGGTGATACTATCTGATGAGTGTAAGTTTTCTCGTCTGGACGAATTTTCCCGCTTCAAGACGGTACAGGTAGACGCCGCTTGCGAGGTTGATGGCTTCGAACTTGACGTCATGCAAGCCAGCCTCCTGCTCACCGTTCACGATCGTCGAGACAACCTGGCCGAGGAGGTTGTGCACCGTCAGGAGGACATGCGACTTAACGGGGATCGCATACCGAATGACTGTGGAGGGGTTGAACGGATTGGGAAAATTCTGCGCAAGGTCATAGTCGTGGGGGACGCTCTTCGCCGCCGACTGATCACCGCGAACACCGCCGGCGAATTCGTGCCCCAGGAGCGGGGCCGCACCGAGAAACAGGAGAAGGAAAACGGACAGGAAATGGAAACCCCGGAAAATCGATACGGTTGTCATGAATCACCTCCCGGCGAATTTGACATACTGTCGTTACGCGAAACAGTCAGACCGTATCAATTCTTCGCGGTTCAGCGTCTCCTGAATGGTGGAGGTTGCGCGGGATGTAACTCCAAAAATGTAGACAATTGAAAGGGTTATGTCAAGGAAGAGTCGCCATTCTCTCGGAATTCATTTGCCGACAGAGAGTTCCCTGAGTCGTTTTCTGGCGTACGGGACAAGGTCGCCGTGGGCAGCATCGGTTCCTGCAAGCTTGAGAAAGCGCCTGTACGACGCGGCTGCGCCCCGGAAATTCCTCGTTTCCTCCTGCGAGTGGGCGAGGAAGAAAACGTCCCGCAAGTTCCCGGGGTCATACTGCAGCCCCTTCACGTACGACTTTTCAGCCTGCCGGAATCGCTTCTGCCTGTAATAGACACCGGCGATCTGGCTGTAGAGCATTCCCAGCCGCTCCGTGTGGGATGCCAGATAGGACCGGTGGAAGGCATCGAGAGCACTTTCCAGAGAGTCTATCCTCGCGTACGAGACCCCCGCGTTCAGATACAGGACAGGGTTTTCTTCTTCCAGTGAGGCCGCGTGAATGTAGAACGCTGCCGCGGAGTCAAAGTTCTTCAATTCGAAGCATGCCTGTCCGAGGCGTGCATAGTAGGTCGCGTTCGTCGTATCGAACTTCGCAGCATTCCGAAAGCAGTACACAGCCCACTTCTCCTTCCCGAGTTTTTCCATACAGTATCCCCTGCGTGCCCAGTCGTCCGCATTCGCGCTATCCCTGGCAAGGATCATCCCGTACAGCCGCTCTGCATCCTGATATTCCTTCCGTTTGTAGTACAGGGAGGCGAGGAGGCTCAGACAGGGAGCATACCGGGGGTTGAGAGCCGTACTTGCCCGGAGGAATTGCAGTGCGGAGTCAGGCTTGCCAAGGTTGACAAGTGACGCAGCGAGGTTATAGTAGCTCAGGTAATCCCTCGGATTGATACCGACAGCCAGGGAGAACAGGTCCGAAGCGCTCCCAAAATCGCGACCGTCAAAGCAGAGCGTGCCGAGGTTGAAGAGCGCCGGGAGAAACGCGGAGTCCTGCGCAAGTATGAGACGGTACTGGGTACGAGCGTCAGCAGCCGCCCCGTAGGCACTCAGCGATTTCGCAAGCTGAAACCGATACGGAATATCCGCCGCCGAGCTGTCCACCGCCATCCTGAGGTAGCGGACCGCATTCTGAGGGTCATTCAGTGCGGCAAACGACGACCCGAGGTAGTAGTTTGCCTTCGGCGACCGGGGTGTCCCCGCGGACGGCTGCAGGAGGTCGATCACGTGCGCATACCCCCCGTCGTAAAAGGAGAGCACAGCCGCCTGGAGCAGGCTGTCAGCGCGGAGAGGGGAATCCCCGGGCCGGGGTTGCGCGGAGAGGAGATCCACGGCAACAAGAAGAGCGGCGATCTGGAGACAGGGGAGATTCATGCGTGCCCCTCAAGTCAGGAAAGGAAACGTACCCTCAATGGCGTGAATATCTTCATCCCTCCACCGGGCGCTCTGCTTTCCGGAAAGGGTTAAACCCGATGAACCAGAATATGAGGTACCCGATGAGTATCCAGCCCGCCTCTTTGAGGCGCTTGATGGCGATATAGGCCGCGGAGAGCGTGACGGGATCAGGAAATCCGAATGCAACCAGGAGTGCCACAAAACCGACTTCAGAAGCCCCGATTCCCCCCGGAAGGAAAAAGAACACAATGCGCAACAGTGAGGCTGTCGACTCGAGGGCGACGGCCTGTGTGAACGTCGGGTCCGCGCCAAGAAATTTCAGTATGAGGAATGACTCGACTCCGATAAGAACCCAGGCGGAAAACGAGAGAAGGAGGGAGAGTGCGAACTTCCCCGTGTGGTCCCGCGCAAAGCGCCCGACATGTTCATCGAGCCTGAAGATATACGGCTCCCCTTTCGTGAGGAACGACCGGAGCGGACGGAACGGGATACGTGCGAGCCACCGGCAGACCTGTTCCATACGTGGACCGCTGAAGGGAAGAGTCAGGAGGGCGACGGCACAAAAAAGGGAAAGTGCAATCACGCTGAACCCTTTGACCCCCTCCCCCGGTCCGAGCTGCGAGGCGACTCCCGGGTAGAGCACTATGACGAGGGAAAAACCGATCAATATGAAAACCGACTGTGCGACCGCAATATTGATCTTAGTAATAATGCAAGAACCTATTCCTTCCGTCATGTCGACCCCGCACTCCCGTTTGAGGAGACCAGCCCTCATCGGCTCCCCGATGGCGACCCCCCCGGGGATCGAATACAGCAACGCATCCGTGGCGACCCGAATGAGAAACAGCATATCAACTCCCGGCGGAGGTTCCCTCCGGATCGTGAGGCGCCAGGCGAAGGACTCGACAACGAAGATAAGACCGTAAGGGAGCAGGATTACAACTGCCGCCGGACCGATCCCCCTGATCCTTTCAGCCACCAGCGGGAACTGAAGGCCCGAAAAGTAGTGCCAGAGGATTGCAATAAGCAAAAGAACCAATGCCGGCCGCAAGAGCCACTTTGCAATCCAGATTCCTCTTTTCTTTCCATTCATCAGATTTTTACACGGGTTGATTCGCGAAAAACGATTACCGCGGCCCACGAGGAGATTTTCCCCGTGAAGAAATCCCGATCCGCTATGAAACTCCTTGACTTTCCCCCTCTAAAGGTATAGTTTCATTGTGTATAGTCAACATCTGACCACGAAGGAGAATGCGGATGAAAAGACTTCCTGTGGTTCTGACAGCCATGATATTCTCCCTCTGCTTCGCAAGCGGACCGGCCAAAGCGCAAAATCTAATAGGGCGCTGGGCCATAGGGATAGATGCAGGAGCCAACTACTGGATTACCGATTACAACGAATACAAGGTGGGGTTCGGTGGCCAGGTAGTCGCTCGCTACGAAATGGCGCGATATTTCGGGCTTGGATTGGCGGGGGGGTACGAAGTGCTCAAAACAAACCAATCGACACCCCTCGAGCCCGGTGTATACGCAAATTACATGAAGGTGAACGCAATCCCCATTTCGGTCGTCGTCTTTATCCATTTCTACCCGAGGAAGACGATTAATCCCTACGTCTATATCGGCGCCGGTATGCTGTTTTACCAGCGGTGGGGCGTCGGCCTGGCCCCCCCCGTAGACGGGGCGTGGAATTCCTCGTACATGATCCCCGCCGGGTTCGGGATAGAGTCGTTCATCAACAACGACATCTCAATCGATGCGAGCGTCGGGTTCACAGACATAGGGAACGACGTCGATGCCCGCACGACGAGTTCTTTCAAAGGATACGCAAGCGCCAGGGTCGGCTTGAACTTCTACCTGAACGAAGGACTACCCCGCAGGCAAGCTCCGAGACCTGCACCGGTCAGGTTCTGATCCGGGGCATTTCCAGAACGGCAACATGCGATCTGCCGGGGGTGCAGTCAGGTTCGCGCGCTTCCGGCAGATCTGCGAAGAGCCTTCCCACCGGCAATACGACGGGACGGGGAGGTTCATTCAATCTCCTGCTTCGCCGGACAATAGTCAACTCAAACCTTGAAAGCAGCTGCAATAACCGAGGCTCATATGAAACAGATCGGAACAGGCCTGGCGATAGTGATCGGATCGCTCCTCTACGGATGTTCACACACGACCGGCCAGTGGCCCGCAGGGGCGCTGGAGAGAATCACCCCGGAGGATGTCCACAGGAACATCTTCTACCTGGCTTCGGATACGATGAGGGGACGGAACACTCCGAGCCCTGAACTCGACACAGCGGCGGCGTACATTGCGCGGGAATTCGCCCGGGACGGACTCCAGCCGGTCAACGGTTCCTACTTCCAGCGCGTCCTTCTCAATATCGTGAGCCTCGGAGAGCAAAACGCACTCCGCGTCACGACGGGATCCGTTGAGAAGTCGTACGAGATCAAGACGGACTTCTCGCCGTTTGAGATGACGTCGAACGGCAGCGTCCGGGCTCCGGTCGTTTTTGCGGGATACGGCATCACGGCGCCGCAATACCATTATGACGACTACGCCGGAATCGACGTGAAGGGGAAGATCGTGTTCGTTCTCCGGCACGAGCCGGGGGAAGAAGACTCGACTTCGGTGTTCCTCGGCACCGCCCCCACGGAGTACTCCAGCGTGGAGACGAAGGTCCGCATCGCCATGGAGCACGGGGCGGTCGGGGTGATAGTGGCGACGGATCCGCTCAACCATTCCTCGCTGGCACCGCGCGGGTTCCCGTGGCCGTCGTTCTCGCGCCTCATCCCGAAGGACGCACTCCCCCTTACGCTGGGTGAGGAAGAGAAGAATAAGGTCCCGGTCGTTCACGCGGGGGAAGGGGTCATCAACCAGCTCTTCGGGAGCGTCGATTCGCTCAGGGCGCTCGAACGGCAGATCGACGCGCGAGTTGTTCCCCGCTCGTATCCCATCGTCGGGGCCGAGGCGTTCATCAAGACAAGCACCGAAATACGCGACATGTCTGCCAGCAATGTCGTGGGGGTGCTCCCGGGAAGTGATCCGGCATTAAAATCCGAGACGGTCATCGTGGGGGCACATTACGACCACCTTGGATATCTGAAGCAGCATGCCCCGGGGGCGCGATGGATTTTCAACGGCGCCGACGACAACGCCTCCGGGACGTGCGCTCTTCTGGAGATCGCCGCCGCACTGGGCGGTCTCCCGTCATCCCCCCGCAGGACTGTACTCTGCATCGCGTTCTCGGGAGAAGAGAAAGGGCTCTTCGGCTCGGAGTACTATGCGCGGCATCCCCTGTTTCCGCTGAAGAGCACGGTCGCAATGCTCAACATGGACATGGTCGGGATGAACGGAGAGGACTCTCTCTTCATTATCGGGTCGGAAGGATCACCCGACATCGCCCGGATCGCACGGGAGGAGGACGCGCGAGTCGGATTCGTCCTCGTGGATCTGAAACTCCCCCAGGGTGAGGGGAGCGACCATATGAGCTTCATGAAGAGGAACATCCCCGACCTCTTCTTCCACTCCGGAGATGAACGCGTATACCACAGCGTCAACGACCGCCCGGAGCTGATCAATACGCGCAAGGTCGCCCGGACCGCGAGCCTGGTGTTTCTCACGGCCTACCATATCGCCAACGATTCAGTTCGCTACAGGTATCTACCCGTCACCAGTCCCACGTTGTTCTAAAACAGTAGGAGTCCCACATGCGCATATCAACCCGAACACTGCTTCTTCTCCTCGTTGCCGGAACGGCCGCGTCCCCGGCCGCCGACGCGCAGGAACAGTTCACGCTGCAGTACAAGCTGGAGAAGGGAAAGGTCTATCGATTTGCCGACACCTCAGTTGTCAAGTCGTCGCAGGAGATGATGGGCCAGGAAATGAAATCGACATCAACCGTCCTCGCGACGACCCGGCTCGTGCCGGCAGAGATCAGGGCGGACGGTTCAACGGTCCTCGTGGTCTCCCCGGACCTGATGAGCGTGAGCGTGAAGAGCGCCAGGATGGACACGACACTGGTCCTCAAAGAAATGATCGGCAAGCGGACGCGCCTCACGGTCTCGAAGCTGGGAGAGACGATCAACAAGGAAATCGTCGACACCGTCAAACTCACCGGTCTGGCGGCCCAATCGGGACGACAGGACATGGTCAGGCTCCACATCATGCCTTCGAAGCCGGTGAAGATCGGGGATAAATGGACCGCGACAAAACCCGACACGACCGACGCGATGGGAGGGAGAATGGTCACCGTCTCCACGGGGGATTTCACGCTGCTTTCCAAAGAAACGAAGAGCGGGACGGAATGCCTCAAGATTTCCTACACCGGGAAGCTGACGATCTCGGGAAAGGGATCGATGAACGGCGCGGATTTCTTCGTTGAGGGGACGGGGACGACCTCGGGAATATATTTCGTGGATATCGCCACCGGCATGCCTGTCTGGGAGGACTCCAAGTATGACGTGGAATCGACCGTGGCGCTCACCGGTCCCCAGAACATGACGATCCCGGGCTCACAGTCGGTCACGGCACACAGGACACTTCTGAAGGATTAAGCAGCATGAAGCTCCCCGTGCGTGCCCTCCTCGCGGCGTTCCTCGTATTCACGTCGATCGATGCGTGGTGCGGGATCTCCCCCGCGGAATACGCAGGGCGCCGCGCCCGCCTGGCCGCCCTCGCAGACACGGATGCGGCGGTCGTCTTCCGGGCCGCTGATTTCCGTGTCCGCTCCGGGGACGTGAGTTACAGGTACCGGCAGGAAAGCAATCTCCTGTATCTCACAGGGATCACAGAGCCCGACGTAACGCTTCTCCTCGTCCCTCACCGCGTTGCGGTGGATGGAAAGGCCTGGACACTGCTCCTTTTTGCCCCCGCCGCACGTGCGAAAGAACTCAAAGCGAGCGGGTCGTTTTCGGACGGCGTCGTCCTCGACGCCAACCGGTTTGAAGAGATATTTCCCCTCATCGCCGGATCGGTGCGATCACTCTATATCTCCCCTCTCGATCCCGGGTTCGTCAACGACTGGCTCAACAACAAGGCGATCTTCCTCGATCAGGAAGCGAGGCAGAGGCTCCGTGAGAGGTACCCGTCACTCAGGATAAGGAATGCCGGGCCGCTTGTCGCGGGCCTGCGTGAGTGCAAGTCCGCGGCGGAACTGGACCTGATCCGGAGCGCCATCAGGATGACGGGGGACGGGATCCGGCACGCGATGGCGGTGTGCAAACCCGGGGCGAGAGAGTTCGAACTCCAGGCCGCCGTGGAATATGAGATGTGCCGGCAGGGCGCCGACTACACGAGCTTCCCTTCGATCGTCGGCTCGGGGCCGAATTCCATCATCCTCCACTACGACGAGGACCGGAGGGAGATGCGCGCCGGAGAGGTGGTCGTCGTCGATGTGGGGGCGGAATTCGGGGGATACGCCGCCGACGTCACCCGCACGCTCCCCGTCTCGGGATCCTTCACCGAGGCGGAGAGGAAAGTGTACTCCACCGTGCTGCGTGCGCAGGAGGAAACGATCCGATTGATTCGCCCCGGCGTCCACTGGTCGGCGCTCGAGGCGAAAGCGCGTGAGGTGCTTTCCGCAGGAGGATTCGGACACTATATGCCGCACGGAGTCTCACACCATGTCGGCATCGACGTGCACGACGTCGGGTCACTCGACACGCTGAAGGCCGGGATGGTGATTACCGTCGAGCCGGGGATCTATGTCCCGGAAACCGACACGGTCGTCGCACCCGCCTATCGCGGATTCGGTGTCCGGATCGAGGACGACGTGCTTGTGACCCCCGACGGGTCGGAAGTACTCTCTTCGGGAATTCCCAAGGATATCGTGACTCTCGAGAATCTCGTCAGGAAGGGGAAAACAAAAAGGTAACTCACCTCTTTTCCCGGCGCAGCGTCAATGCGCTCCCGTCGACGGACACCGAAGCGATGCGGAATACCTCGTCGGCGATTCCGACCAGATCGCCGAAGCGGTAGCGGGGGGTTGAGGCGGGCGAGACCGTGCTGCTGTCCCCGGAGGGGAAGAACGCGAACTCGTTCTGCCTCCCCCCGTAGACCCCCGACTGGAACCCGTTCGACACCGCGCACATGTATTCCCGTTTCCCGAGCTTGAACACTCCCCGGCGGTATTCATACGTGCCGATGCCGAACACGATCTTCCCGCGGGTTTCCTGCGCGAGCGGTGCGGGGATTTTCACGTACGGGCAGAGACGGACTGCGACCTCTCCTTCCCGCACTTTCTTCCCGTCGTAGAACTCGAATGTCACGAGCGGTCTGTCGATCAGAGCGTTCAGGCTGTCCATCTGCGCGGCGGTGAGCGCATCGGCATGGAACGGCGGGACCACGATCCGGTCCTTCCCCCAGAAACTGTGATCGGTCTTTGTGTCGACCACATAGACGGTGTTCCCTTCCCCGTCAAATCCCGCGACGACCGGGACGTCCTGGTCGACATGCTTCGGCGTGAGCTTCGTCGTGTCGTAAGAGCTGCGTGCGATCAGGTCGAGGGCAAATGCCGGGTCGATGTGTCCGGCCCGGAAGGACTGGAAGACGTACTGGTCCATCTGCATGTTCAGGTACCGGACGCTGAACCCGTGGAGATCCACGGGGATGCCGCGGACCTCCGCGATCGCACGCTCCCACGCCCCCCCGTTCTCCCCGGGGATGCTCAGTCTGATGACGGGGAGGAAAGGGCCATAGCCGGGCGAGCGGAGGAGCGGGACTTCGAGGCTCTCCCCCTGACCCGAGCACCAGGAGAGTGAAAGCGCCTGCAATGCCTGAACAAGAACCAGGATACGGATCGTCGAAAAGAGTGATCGCATGGGGCGAAAAGTGAATTGGAAGGACGGGGATGCTTTCGTTCGCAACGACGGACGGGAACCCGTGGAAATGTAGGCCGGAATCAGGACAGAATCAACACGGGAGATGATTCGGCAATGGAATTCCGTATATTCTGTCTGTTCCAGGAGGAAGGAATTCACACGAGGTTCAACGCATGGCATTCAGGAAGCTCATTTTTGCGGCGGCGCTTTCCATTGCCGCTCCGTCACTGCTGTTCGCACAGGCCGAAAATGTCCCCGCAACAGATCCCGTCTATACATTCCTGAAACGGATGGCGGTGAGGGGAATACTCGAGCGGTACAGCGACGCCGTACTCCCGCTCTCACGCAGGGAGATCGGGGAGTTTCTTCTCATCGTCGATCACAACAGGGACAAACTGACCGAGTCGGAGAAGGACTGGACGCGCCGGTACGTTGACGAATTCCGGTACGAGGTGAGCGGGAGCGCGGAGGGAACGAACTCACTCATCAGCACATCCGCAGAAGGGATGACCAGCGGGTCCGGCAGGTTCTTCGCCGATACGCAGAAATATCTCTACGCCTACCGGGACACCAACCTCACCTTCTTCGTCAACGGACTCCTGACATTCGACGCGCGGCAGATCGGCGGCGACGCCCTCGGGAGCGCACACGCGGAATTCCTACAGGGAGGGTTGAGGGCGCGCGGAACGATCTCCCCCCACCTGGGGTACTACATCCAGGCAGTCAACGCACAGTTCTGGGGGAGCAGGGAGCTCCTGGGGCGCGACCCGGCAATCGCGCAGACGGAAGCGATAGGCTCAACGGACGTACAGAACTTCGACGCCGCCGAAGGGCATGTACGCTATGACGGGGGAATCGTTTCGGCCGAAGTGGGGACGGAACGTGTCCTGTGGGGGAACGGCTACGATCAAAAGATGATCATGTCGGACAACGTCCGCCCTTTCCCGTTCCTGCGTGCGGATTTCCGGTACGGGTCGATCCGCTACACCTTCATGCACGCATGGCTGCTGGGCCTCCCGAGGCCATGGACCGATTTTGTTTCACCGGACTCGGCGCTGAAGATGAAAGGACCCTCCATCGCGGACAAGTATATCGCGGCACACAGGCTGGAGTTCTCGTTCCCGCGTCTCTTCGACGTCGCGTTTCAGGAGATGGTCGTGTACAGCAACAGGTCCCCCGACCTGGCCTACCTCACACCGATCATGCTCCTGGAGTCGGCGCAGCGGTCGAGGGGGGAACGGGATAACGGTCTCTGGTCGTTCGACATACGGACACACTTCACCCCCGGGATCGAACTCACGGGTACGATACTGTTCGACGACCTCCACCTCAACGACTTCTTCAAGAACCGGTTCTACAACAAAAACGCGTACCAGCTCGGGTTTTTTCTGACCGACCCGGTGATGTTCCGCAACACGAGCCTCATCGTGGAATGGACGCGCGTCCAGCCGTTCGTCTTCTCGCACGACTATTCGATCGAGGACACCTACACGAGCTACGGGGCGCCTCTCGGACCCCGCATCGCGCCGAATTCGGATTCGTGGTTCATCCGGGGGGACCTGTTCCCCGCGAAGGGACTGACGCTCTCGCTCAGGTATTTTTACGAGCGGCACGGCGACAATGTCTATGACGGTGCGGGGAATCTCATCAGGAACGTCGGCGGGGACATCGAGCAGGGGCATCGCCCGGCCGATCCTCTCACGGTCGACTTCCTCGGAGGGAACCCAGTGAAGACGCAGAGGATTCAATTCATTGCAACCTACGAGCCGGTCTACCAGATCTGGGTGGACGGATGGTACGAGCACGAACGGATCGAAACAGGGGTGACGGGGGCCGCGGCGGTCAACGGGACATTCGGGTTGAGGGTGAGGACGGAGTTCTAAGAGGAAGTTCAGACATCGGAACGGGCTTTCCGACACAGACGGGCGAGCGTTCAAGGAAACGCGACAAACGCACGTGGGGCAAACAAGAGATCCGGTCTTCGACGTACCTTCAGGTCTTCCCCGTCATTCATATGTGCGACGAAGGCTCATGCCGGTAGTGGATTTCGGGGAGCTCCCGAAGGCGCGCGGCGGCCGACTCGGCGGTGATGTCGCGCTGCGGATTGGCAAGCATCTCGTATCCCACCATAAATTTCTTCACGGTCGCCGAGCGAAGGAGCGGCGGGAAGAAATGCATATGCAAATGGGACTCGGGATGCTTTGTCCCGTCCGTCGGTGACTGGTGGAATCCCGACGAGTACGGAAACGATATCCTGAAAAGGTTGTCGTACCGGACTGTGATGCGCCGTATGACGTCCGCGAGAGAGTCACGTTCCATGTCAGTCAGGCCGGTCAGGCTTCCGTTATGCCGCCGGCTTACCACGATGGTCTCAAAGGGCCATATCGCCCAGAAGGGGACGATCACAACGAAATCCCCGTTGGCACACACGATCCGCTCCGCGAGCTTCAGTTCGAGCGACACGTAGTCGCAGAGGAGGCAGCGGCGGTGGGCGCGGCGGTAGGCAAGCATCTGGCGCTTCTCTTTCGCAGGTTCGACCGGGATCGACCGCTCGGCCCAGATCTGGCAGTGGGGGTGAGGGTTGCTGCACCCCATCATCTCCCCCTTGTTCTCGAATATCTGGACGTGGTTGACGAAACGCTTCCCCCCGAGTATCCGGTATTCCTCCGCCAGAACGTCGACCACCTCCCTGATCCCGGCGCGGTCCATCTCCGCGAGCGTCCGGTTGTGGCGCGGGGAAAAACAGACGACCCGACTTATCCCCGCCTCCCCTTCGGCGATAATCAGATTGCCGCGGCGGACCTTTTTCGCCGGCGTCCCGGGGAGAAGCGATCCGAAATCGTTGTCAAAGACGAATGTCGAGGCGTACGCCGGGTTCCGCGCGTCCCCCGCCCGCTTGTTGCCCGGGCAAAGGTAGCAGCCCGGATCATACTCAGGGCTCTCCTCGCGCGACGTTTCCTCAACTTTTCCCTGCCAAGGCCGCTGCGTCCTCCGGGGGGAGACGAAAACCCACTCCCCGTTGAGGGGATTGAACCGCCTGTGCGGGTGAAGTGAAAGATCGAATTTGTTCTTAGTTCTTTCCATGGTTCTCCGGTCTGACAGGGTTGAACTTCAGAGACCCCGCAGGGTCGGGGATGCGCGCGTAGAAATTGTATCCCCCGAAGTTGTTTTCAATCTTCAGCAGGAGCCTGTTCCACCCCTTCTCCAGGCGCAGGGGGACGCTGTCCTGGTCGGGTTCCGCGCCCCGTACCGTCAGCAGCCTGTACACCTCCTCGCCGTTGAGAAAGACCTTGACACCGTCATCGCTCCCGAGGAGAAGAGGAAGAGTCTGTCTTTCGGGTGAATAGACAAAGGTGAACGCGTACGCCACCACAAGATCGTGAGGGTCGAGCGTGTCAAACCCGACACTTCCGGATTTCGGCGTCTTCACGCGCCACCAGCCTACTTTCTGCCCCCCCGCACCCGTATACGTCTTTGCGATATCGATCTCCCGTTCGGGTGGGTACACGATATCCAGCCCGAGCCTCTTCAGAGACGAATCCCGGGGGTTCGGAAACGGCCCGATGAGGGACCACCGGGGAACATACTCGCGGTGAGGGCGCAACGCAAATGCGTCAAGTCCGACGGCATACCCGACGGACCGGGGATCCTTCCCGGAGACGACGAACTGAAGAGGGATTTCCCCTTCGGCCGACCGAACATCCGGGAGAGAGATTCTGCCGCCGGGCGCGACGGATCTGTCGTACCCTTTGAAAGCGCACACGTTCCGCCCGCCGCAACGGACGACGACATTTCCGTAGTCAGGCCCCTTCGTAAAGTAGAGATCGACGTCGTACAGATTCTCCGCCGCCGGAACCAGGAACGTGAAGCTGTCACCTTCCTTCTTTCCTTCGACGCGCCGCTGCTTCGATCCGCTCCAGTCGGGACCGAATGCCGACATCTCCTCGATGACGGAATGGAGCGTCGTCCCCCCCGGCGTGAGCGACTCTGCCTCGACCGCTCCGTTGGGGACCTGGACTCGGAGGGGAATCCTGAGCGCCGGAGGCATCATCGCTCCAAACGGCCTGTGGGGCTCCTTCTGGTACCAGTACGCGGTGCTGCTGTAGTCGGCGACCTCACGATTCCGGTCGCCATGCTCGATGAGAGCCCGAATCGACTTCTTGAATGGAATGACGTCAAGGACGTGAAAACGGTATGCCGCGATGCGCCCCAGCGAGTCGTCCTTGATGATGAGTCCATGGTAGGGGGCCGCGAACTCACCCTGATTGAAGTACCAGCCGCTGTTGAAATAGTCTTCGGTGCCTGTCCCTTTCACGGACGCATCCTTCTCCCCGTCCACGTAGATCATCTCGTCACCCTCGAGGAAGGAAAGGCCTCCATCGTAGCTCTGCATGCTCAGGTTCACGCCGACCAGGTGTCCCTCCCCCTCCGCTTCCAGGAGCGTAAAATACCGGCCCGGCTGTGTGCGGATCTCACGGTGCCATGATGCGTGAAACCGGGCGACGGAAGGCTCGAGCGGCTCGCTCAGTTTCTGGTAGTCGATATGATAATAAAACGAACTGATCTGCTGTCCCGTTTCGTTCACGACCTCGATGCGGGCGCGGGTGTTGAACGGCATCGGAAAATAGGAGTAGTAGCCGCCGCTGGACATCCCGACGAACGGCGTGACATAGTGTTTGTACTGGAAGCCGGTCCCGAAAAAATCGCCGATGGGGACCTCCACGGAAGGAGATGCCTCGCCGTCCCAGTACATGCGGAGAAGAATCCGCCGGAGGAAATACCTGTCGGGCGAAGCGATCGTCACCCATAGCATCGTGACGACGCCCGGCCCCTCGATATCCGCGAGACAGGCCGTGGCGCCCGCGGAGACACTGATGAAATCGCTATTTCCCCCGGTGGTATCGTTGCTCGAGATCTGAATGAGACGGCTCTGCTTCAGGTACGGGAGCCGGGACGGAGAGAGAATATTGTCGAGCGCGGGTTGGGCGACTGCGACGGAGGCGACAAACATCACGAGCATGATCATTGTCTTTTTCATCGCATCCTCTTACGCAATGAACCTCGGGCGGAGAGACGTTGCAGCGCACAGAACCAGCGCTCCGGAGAGGAGGAGGGACTGGACGGCGAACTGCCATCCCGGGGGAAGATACAGGGTGATTATCCAGGATGCAAGCGCGGGGAGTGCGAACGCCGCTCCCCTGCGAAGGAGGAAAGAGAGATCCCGCCCCCGGGCGGGAGTGCGCACGCCGGATCCGCCGGAGTACGCGAGAAGATCTTCCGGGAGGGGGACATCAGGGATGTTCTGAAGCCCCTCGTCGATCTCGAGCATCGCTCCGGCGTAGGTCTCGCATTCGCTGCACTCCTGTGCGTGGAGAGCCGCCTCCGGGAGGAGCGGTGTTGACTTCCGCCCATCCAGCCAGAGGTTGTACAGACTCCTGAACTCGGTGCAATTCATTTCCCGGCCCTTTCCTTCTTTCCGGTCAAAAGGATGTGGAGATGTTCCCTCCCCCTGTGGATGAGGAGCCCCACCGAACTGAGCGACGTCCCCATGATAGAAGCGATTTCCTTGTAGCCGAAACCATCCATATAGAAGAGCGTTATCGCCGCCGACTCCCGCGGGGAGAGCTTCGCGATGCAACGGGCCAACTGCTCGCGGGTCTCCTTCCGGTTGTACTCTTCTTCCACGTCGCCGTCTTCGTCGACGAGGGCCTGTGCGTCCTCCGGATCGATAAGCGGGAGAGGCTGGTTCCGTTGCCGGCGCCGGTGGGTAAAGAACGTGTTCAGGGCGATTCTGTAGATCCAGGTCGCGAGCGCACAATCGCCCCGGAAATCAGCGAGCGACCGGTGCACACTCAAAAGAACTTCCTGAACGGCCTCCGTGGCCTCCTCCGTGTCCCCCAGCATCCGGTACGCATGCCGATAGAGTTGAGGGGCGAAATCCCTTACAATCGAGCGAAATTCGGCATCGAGAGGCCGATCTGACCGGTTCCCTGAGGCGGGAGTCATAGGAATCCAGGCTATTACATTGTTAGACGCATTGACCGGATATTTTCTTACATGATGTAAGAAAATGGATTGTTCGTGCGTCTAACATTACAGAAGGAGAGACTCTCATGGACTTCACCTCAGTATTCATCAGCCTGTTCATCGTCTGGTACGGCGTTTCCGAATACCGGCGCAGGGAAAAGGCGCACAGTATGGCAATGGAACATCTCAGGGGCGGAGAGCTTCTTCCCCCAGCCGTGTCAAAACCCCGTGCCTGGAGCCTGATTACGACCGGGTCGGTGTGCGCACTCCTCGCAGGCTTCGCCGGAACGCTCTTCTGCGCGGGAATACATTTACGGAACCACTCCGCCAGGCCTCTGGAGATCATGGGATGCATGATCACGATCCCTCTTCTGGTCCTTGTAGCGATATTCGCGCGCGATCTGAGACGATATGTCGCAGAGGAACATGGAGAGAAGGAGCACGACCGATGAACTCTCTCCTCTTCCTGGTTTACGTGACGGCCATGGGAGTCTATGTCGTCCTTGAGAGGCAGGCAAAGAGACAGAAAAGCGAGACCGCCCTGGAGTGCGCCAGGCTCGGTCTCCACCTCCCCCCCGCAAGGCCGAAGATTCAGGCTCTCGAGGCGCTCCTGAACATCACGATCGGCTTCGTCATGATCTTCCCTGCCGGGTTCGGATTCTGGCTGATATTCCGTGAGCCATTTATCAGGGCACACACCGAACCGGTGACCGTGAACTTCTACAGCGTGCTTCTTTCCACCGGGTTGACCTTGGTGTACCTTGGGGGGAGAGCACTCCGGCAGAACATGATATACCGCAGGAATGTCACATTGCGTGCGGACGGGACGGCGGAGTGACCGTGCTCAGTAGCCCACTCCCCTGCTCTGGAGTATCAGCTTCTGGATTTCATCCGGATTTGTCCCCACCAGCCTGTTCACGGCAATCCATACCGCCCTGCCGATGATGATCGAGCCGTTGTCGCTCTCGGAATAGAGTTGATCGAGAGCCGACACGAGGTCCCCGACAGTGACATTCCGAAAGTACCTGTTCCTGACGTACGAGTAGGACTGCGCGATGTTCGTGCGGCAGTCGGTGTCAGAGCTGTTCCCCGCCCCCATCAATGTGAGATTGTGACCCAGGGCCATTCCGTCAAGAAACCCCGTCACCACGTTTTGCCTCGTGGTGAGCGACAACCCCCTCCACCAGTCGCCGTCGTGGCCCGTCTGTGCAATACTCCGGCCTGAGGACGCGAGTGCAGCAAGCGCAAGAAAGAACGTGAATGAGAGTTTCATGGGCGGTCCCGTGTAGTGCTAGCGAAGGATCATGAGTTTTTTCGACTGCACCTGACCGTCCGCCCTGAGCCTGTAAAAGTAGACTCCGCTTGAGAGCCCCGTGCCGTCGAAACGGACGCTGTGCGGTCCGAACCCCTGTTCCCCGCTTGCCAGAGTGCGGACCGCCCGCCCCAGGATGTCGAACACCTCCAGCGTGACGAATGTGGTGCGGGGAATGACGTAGTCGATGACCGTCGAAGGGTTGAACGGGTTCGGGTAGTTCTGGCCGAGTGAGAATGCTATGGGAGTCCCGGTAGGCGGCTGTGTATCCGCCGAGAACCCAACGGCGGCGTAGACATTCAACTTCCCGGCTCCCCAGGTCGTGTTCGGCACGGCGCCGGTGTACTGATCGGTGATCGCTCCCGCGGTCATCGCGCTGAACACCTGTTGGGCTGTGAGCGTAGGAGTCTTGCTCAGTAAGATCGCAGCCGCCCCGGCGGCCACGGGGGTCGCCATACTCGTCCCCTGCATGACGACGTACGCCGTGTCGGCCGAAGAGCCGAAGCTTGACACCCAGTGGGGATCCGGCGACGTGTAGATGTGGCGGTCGCGGATCGAAATCGTGATACTCCCCGGCGCGGCGATGTCCGGTTTCGTCCTCCCGTCCACGCGGGGACCCCTGCTCGACCAGGGGGCGATGTCTCCGAGCGTGTACCCGTAACCCTGAGAGGAGCCGTCGAAGCCAGTCCAGTTCTCCCGGGTGACATAGGCGCCGATCGCAAACGCGTGATCGGCACTCGCCGGCTGGCTGATTGTATAGTTCGGATCCCCGACGGCAAACGCCACGTTCCCGTCCCCCCAGTCTTCATAGATATGAAACCTGAGCGGCCGGGCGGAATTGTTGACAACCCTGAGGGAGTACACGCTGTTCCCCGATGGGACATAGCCACTGGAACCTGAGTACTCGGAATTTGTCCCTCGGGCACTCGTCGTCTGCTGGTCAATCGTCGCGGGAACGACCTGCATTAAGTTGTTGTAGTACCTCAGGTCCATGGATGTGGCGGGACTGTCCAGCGCCGAGCGCCAGACAAGATTAAACGCGAGCATCGTGCCGTTGGTCGCTGCGCCGGAGACAAACACGGGGATCGTCGTCGTGGAGTCATGCGCTCCGACGGTCCCCGAGTAATGAAAGTCCCCGTACCCATCATTGCCGGCAGCGATGAAGAAAGGGACCCCCCTGCTGTAGACCCAGTCAACGACCTGATCCTCGGCATCGGATCCGTCGTGATAGGCATCCCATCCCCCGTAGCTCATGGAGAGGACATTCGCCTGGAACGTATCAACCGCGGCGTGCATCGCTGCGACACCAGCCGCGTACGAGCTGTTCGCCGTGGAGTCATCGCCGATCTTGAGGAACACGAGGCTTGCCGAAGGGGCCATCCCTTTAAACGGACCGCCTCCGTTCTGCGTGTTCCCTGATGAGAGTGTCCCCCTCCCCAGTATGGTCCCCGTGACGTGCGTGCCGTGGCCGGTGACCGTATTAAGCACAGTGTTCCGGATGACTGGAAACGCAGAGTAGTCGCGCGCCTGTATCACCGCCGGCAGATCAGGATTGGCGGGATCGGTATCAAGGCCGGAATCCAGGATTGCGACCTTGATCCCGTTCCCCGTCCACCCTTTCGACCATGCCGAATCGGCCATGATGCTTCTTGCGGCCAGGTTGTTTTTCGGAGCATGGCGTGTCTCCGCAGTTCCCATCCTGGCGACGAAATCGAGGCCAAGCGTATTGATGAAGCTTGCGACCGGGAGTGTCGCAACCACGAAACCGAGAGGATGCCCTTCAAGCGGGGGCGTCCAGGTCTCCCAGTAGCAGCGGACGCCGAGATCCCCGAGCGCCGCGAGCCGTGTACCGGAGGGGCGTTCGCTGAAGTACAGGAGCACCGACGTGCCGGCGGCGGCGGTCTTCATGAGACCGCTGCGCGCCTGAACCAACTTTCTGCTCACCGCCTCGATGAGCCGGCCGCTTTGTACCTTCGCCGCAAGCTCCGGCGGCACGGCAACCAGATCCGCGGGCTGGAGCGCGGGCTCCCCCTGAGCAAAGAGAGATCCCGCGATGAGAACAAACGCTCCAAGGAGCGCGACAATTTTCATTCTTCCCCCCCGGACAATGACAGACGACCCGGATGACACACGCCTTACTTCATTAAACACTTCATGTCAAGAAAACGCTTCAAAGCGGTGGATAATTTGGATGTATGAAGGAATCTCTTGATGTGCGCAGAAGTTCGTGACTCACCGGTCACCGGCTATGGAAAATGGGCGATGGCATACTCCATGACGCGGTCAATATCTTCCATACGTTTTCCGTGTACGAGTAGTCCCCGCTCGGCGAATACTGAGGGCGGGAGACGTTGCTCAGCAGCGGCACGTAGCACTGCAGGGAGAAGAACTCCCGTTCCGCGATCCCGTATTCCAGAGAGAGGGCGGCATCCAGCGAATGGCTCCAGTACCATGAATCGATCGACGAGGCGTACCCGTTCAGCGGCCGTATGAAGAAGTAGTAGTGCGATCTGCTCAGAAATGAATTCAGGGACCCCCCCAGGAACAGACGCAGGAGGCGGTCCGTGTCCGCGAACTCGCCGACCGACAGGAGGTACGCGTACCTTCCCCTCCCCCGCCAGTTGTCGGTCCTGAAATTGTCCTGGGCGGTCGAAAGAACCGCAGAGTAGTACGACGCCTCGAAGTACTGCCTGGTCTGCTCCCCGGCATGTATGAACTGGAGTGTCGGGGCGATTCCCCAGGCGCTGAATATCATCGGTGACGCGTGATCGTCCCTCGTATGGAAGTCGCTCCCCCCGAAAGCGGCTCCGATATAGTCCCATGTCGTCTGCTGGGCAACACAAGGTGATACCGCGATGGCGCTCACGAGCAGGACCGCGGGCAGGCGCAGGACTGATCTCAGGACACTCTCGGCAATCATTCTTCCTTCTTCGATCGGGACGGGTTGCGTCCGTTCACGCGTCAAACACCCAGGCCCTCAATCCCGCGTACGGGCCTGCGTACGGGACCAAGGGCCTGCCAATGAACTGATGTCCAATGTACTGAATAGCCGGGAGCGGCGCAACCGTGCGTGTTACCCCTGCGTGAATTCCCACCTGTGACGGGAAAAATGTTGACAATGAGCGATATCACCGCCATATTATTCATCCAGCAAAGGCGGGGTGACATTTCGTGAAAGCACTTCAGTTCTCATTCATCGCGGTCTTCCTCCTCCCGCACGGGATGCTCGCACAGGATTCGAGCGAAACGCTGAGCTATCATTTCCAGTTCACGGGAATACAGCAGTCGCATCCGGCCTTCAGCGCAAAGTACACGGGGCGCAACAGCCTCCTCCCGACCGGCGAGAACCTTCTCTCGATCACATCAACCCTCTACATCGGCAGCCGTCTCTGGCATGGGGGGGAGATCTACTGCGATCCGGAGCTGGCCGGGGGGAGCGGGTTCAGCTCCACCACGGGGGTCGCGGGATTTCCGAACGGCGAGATCTACCGGGTGGACAATCCCACCCCAAAACTCTTTATCGCACGACTCCTCCTGCGTCAGCATTTTGCTCTGGGCGATGAAATGGAAGTGATCGATCCGGACCAGAACCGGATCGCGGGTCGTCTCCCGAAGGCCAGGCTGACGGTGACGGTCGGGAAGTTCAGCCTCACGGACGTTTTCGATGACAACGCATATTCGCACGATGCGCGGACGCAATTCCTCAACTGGGCGCTCTGGTCCGGCGCCGCCTGGGACTACGCCGCAGACACTCGGGGGTACGACTGGGGGATACTCGCCGAACTCCACCTCCCCTCGTGGATTGTCAACTTCGCCGCGGTCATGGTCCCCACCTACGCCAACGGGCCGTACTTCGATCACGCCATCTCGAGAGCCTACAGTCTCAACCTGGAAGCGGTAAAATCGTACTCCGTTTCGGGACTCGACGGGAGACTGCACCTGGTATTTTTTCTCAACCATGCCGCAATGGGGAACTACCGGACTGCCATCGACCAGTCACGCCTCCTGGGTACGCCACCGGACATCGATCGTACAAACAGCTATTGCTCGAAGTATGGATTCGTCATCTCGGCTGAACAGGCACTCGGGGGCTCGGCGGGCCTGTTCAGCAGGTTGAGCTGGAACGATGGACGGACAGAGACCTGGGCGTTCACGGAAATCGACAGATCATTCCACGCCGGGGTGAGCACACGCGGCGACGCATGGGGGAGAAAAGACGACAACGCCGGAATCGCGTACGTCGTCAACGCACTTTCCCCCGATCATCGCGATTACCTGGCCCGGGGGGGATACGGATTCATCATAGGAGACGGAGCCCTCAACTACGCCCTCGAACAGATCACCGAAGCATATTACAGCGCCAGGGTCTTCCCTTCCTTCTCCCTCACGCTCGACGACCAGGTCGTGCTCAATCCCGCCTACAACAGGGACCGGGGGCCCGTCGTCAACGTCCTCTCTCTCCGGGGGCACGTGGAGTTCTGAGCATCGTTTGTAGAATCTGCAATCACACACATCGCACACACCACGAATTACCCCACTTCCGGCGCACATCCGTGGTTCCGGAGAGGCTCCTCAATTGGCACTTCCTTTGCACTCTTTCCAGGGAAATCGGATGCACCCAAGGTGGGGGACGTCGGATCACCAATAGCCGGGGAAGCGCCATGACCATACTACTCGTTGATGACGAACTCGAATACAGACTGCTCATTCGCACCGTGCTGATGAGCAGGGGACACGAAGTCATCGTCGCCGAAAACGGTCAGGATGCGCTCGACAGGATACAAGGTCTGAGACCGGACCTCATCATAACGGATATCTACATGCCCGTCATGGACGGCATCAAGATGAGCCGAGCGCTGAGGGAATTGGCCGATTTCGAGAAGGTGCCGATACTCTATCTTTCGGGGTACGACGACCAGCATACACTCGACGCCGTGAAGGATCCCCGTTTCGAGGGTTTTCTCAGGAAAGGGACACCCCTGGCGGAGCTTGTCCAGTGGATAGAATACCTCACGACTCCGCCGGAGATGCGCCCCAGCCCGATCCCGAAAGGGACGCAAACGGGAATGAACCTCCGACCGAGGGATGGGAGCAGGACGTTTACGAACAGTCCGATATTGTAGGTCGATGGTACAGGCGGGTGTCGTTGTCAGGCACAATGCAAGATCTTAACGCGGCAGGATGACGATCCCGTTTTTGATGGCATATGTCACGAGACTTGCAGTATCGTGCAGGCCGAGCTTCTTCATGATGTTGTTCGTATGCGTGTCGACGGTGCGGACGCTGATGTAGAGCCCGTCGGCGATATGCTGGTGAGTCTCCCCTTCGGCGATACGCTGAAGCACCTCCCTCTCGCGCGATGTGAGAGCGCTCCCCCCGGGAGCAACCTTCCCGCTGTCTGATGCACCCATTGCGCCCGCCCCCCCGTCGCCGAACTTCCCGGAAAGAGAAGGGCTGAAAAAGGCACCGCCCGAGTGGACTGTCCGAATGGCCGTGTAGAGCTCTTCAGGAGAGGTATTTTTCAGCACGTAGCCATTGGCACCGCTCCGGACGACCTGGTTCACGTACTCGACATTGTCATGGGCGGAGAGTATGAGAACTTTCATCCCCGGGGCGTCCCGCTTCAACCGGTCAGTTGCCTCCAGCCCGTTCAGGACAGGCATGCTGATATCCATGAGGACGACGTCCGGATGAAGACGGAGCGCCATGTCCACAGCCGTTCTGCCGTCCTCCGCTTGACCGACCACTTCGAAGTTCGGATTGAGAGAGAGGAGGGAAGCCAGACTGCTGCGGAGAATGGTGTGGTCGTCCGCGATCAAGACGGTAATTGTGTCGCTCATGGTCTCTTCAGTCCGACGCCTCCGCTCCATCGATCACTTTTCTGACGACGGCGAGCACCTCCCCCAGCCCGTACGGCTTGGAGACAAGCGCCCGTACACCCCGTCTTATCAATTCGGATCTCGCATGCGGCTCAAAGAAACCACTCGCCACAATCACCTTGACGGAGGGGTTCAGCGACTGGAGCGACCTGAAGAGAGCGCCGCCGTCGACTTTAGGGAGGCCGAAATCGGTGAGCACAACTGCGATCTCATTCATGTGTTCCCTGTATGCGGCGATCCCTTCCATCCCGTCCGCCGCACGGAACACGCGGTATCCGTTGTCACGAAATGCGGACTCGAGCAATTCCAGGAGGGTCACTTCGTCCTCGACGATCAGCACACCCTCCCCCTTCCCCACCGCCGGCTCTTCCCCTTCAGGGCGGCGTTCCTCACCGGGAGCTGCGCCCCCGCTGAGAGGGAAATAGAGCCTGAAGACAGTCCCCTCCCCGAGCCGGGAGTCCACATCGACAAACCCGCCATGAGCCTTGACAACGCCGTAGACAAGGGACAATCCCAACCCGGTCCCCCGCCCGAGCTCCTTCGTCGTGTAGAACGGCTCGAATATCCGCTGGACTGTGGCGTCGGTCATGCCCGTTCCCTGATCGGCGACGCTGATTTCGACGTAGCGCACAGACGGGTCGGCCCCCTCCCGGGCGGAGAGGACGGCGCCGTCGACGACGAGCGTCCGGATCCTGAGTTTTCCGCCTGTGACGCGACCTTCCCGTTTTTCCATCATGGCGTCGCGCGCGTTGATGCAGAGATTGAGGAGCGCCTGGTGGAGCTGCGTATTGTCCATCGAGATGATCGGAATTCCCTCCTCCAGATCGAGGACAATTTCGATCGTCCTGGGGAATGTCTCCTGTATCATGCGGGAAAGATCCAGTATCGCCTTGTTGACATCGACCGATTCCGGATGCACTTCCGTTTTTCGCGCGAACGTCAATATCTGCCTCACGAGCCCGGCCCCGCGCTGTATCGCACTGTTGATGGAGCGGATGCTCTGCTCAAACGCGGTGTTCTCATTCCTGCGGATTTCCAGGAGGGAGACGTGACCGAGTATGATCCCCAGTATATTGTTGAAATCGTGGGCGACACCCCCCGCAAGCGTCCCGAGCGATTCCAGGGTTTCCAGTTCACGAATATGGAGCTCCATCTGCTTCCGCTCGGTGATGTCTTCCTTCACCGCGAGGTAATGCGTCACGACACCGTTCGGGTCCTTGATGGGGGCTATGGATGCCGACTCCCAGTACAGCTCTCCGTTTTTCTTCCTGTTGTGGAATTCCCCCCTCCACTCTCCTCCCGATTTGATGGTCTCCCAGAGCTGACGGTATTCCTCCGGAGGAGTCACGCCCGATTTCAGTATGCGGGGATTCTTACCGATTGTTTCTTCGATCGAGTAGCCCGTCAGCCGGGCATATTTCGGGTTGACATATTCGATGTTCCCCTCCAGGTCGGTGATGACGATCGACGAGGCGCTCTGCTCGACCGCACGCGAGAGCTGGCGGAGTTGCGTCTGGTCTTTTTTCCAGCCCGTGATGTCGGTGATCATCGTGAGTCTCAGCGGAGATCCTCCCCCGGCGTCAGGAATCAGCGCGGTCGAGACCCTGACATCGACAAGCACGCCGTCCTTTCTCGACAGGACAGTCTCCCACTCCCCAAGCCGCCCGCCGGGGGGCATCTTCTCAGCCGAATCATGGAATTCTTCCGTTGCATGGGGGGGGACAAGCGGACACGGTGTTCCGAGGATCTCCTGGGCCGTCCAGCCGAGTATCTTCTCCGCTGCCGGGTTCCACACGCGGACCAGTTGATCTTTGTCGATCGCGACAAGCGCAACGGGAAGCGCGTCGACGAGTAACTGCAGCGCCGAGTTGCTCAATTCCAGCGCTCTCTCAGCCCTCTTGCGGTCGGATATATCCCGTGTGATGTTGAGGAGGCACTCCTGGCCGTCAAGCGTGAGCGTCTTCGCAGACATCAGGCCGGTGATGACCGACCCGTCTTTGCGCCGGAACTGCGCCTCCAACCCGATCACTTCTCCGTTCACTTTCAGGCCTTCGAGAAGCCTCCGACGGTCCTCGTCATTTACCCAGATATTCAAATCATGGGTCATGGAAGATCTGCCCATGACATCTTCGGACGTATACCCGGTGGTTCTCGTAAACCCTTCATTCACCGCAAAATAGACGCCGTCAGACACCCGGTTGATGTTGACGGAGTCGGGACTTATGTGAAACGCCTTCGAATACTTTTCCTCCGAATCCCTGAGCGCGCAATTGGCGTCGTGGAGCCGGAATGCCATCGTTATCGAAGCAAACAGAACCTCTTCTCCGGAGTTCTTCAGCACATACCCGTAGTTCGTGATCCTCCATGTCCGTGCGACCATCTCCTTCTCGCTGTGAGAGGTTAGAAATATGACCGGGACATCCCGGATTTTGAGGATCTCACGCGCCGTATCGGCACCGTCCATCCCTTTCCCGAGATCGATATCCATCAACACGAGATCGACCGGGGGTGCTTCCTCCCGCACAGCGGCGATTGCCTTCTCCGGCGTCAGCGCACGGACGACTTCATACCCCGCCCCCTTCAGCAGGAGCGACTGGTTCAAGCTTATGACCGCGTCATCCTCGACGAGGAGTATTTTCTTCACAACAGCCTCCTCACCCCAATTTATCCCCCGCAATCTCCGGAACGCGCCGGAATTGTCGTCGCGTGTCCCTGCAGTGCGGGCAACGAAAATCAAGAGTCGACATTAAATATGTGCATTTGATGGGTCCGAAACAAGTTCAGGAGGGATTGATATCGTGACACGAATGGGGGCGATCCCCATCGAGGAACGGAAGAAAAACATCGACGGGGTCACCCCGGTGACACCCTCCCCTACTTGAACAGCCAGCGGAAGTTCCCATACCCCTCCTTCTGAAGATCCTCCGCCGGTATGAACCTCATCGCCGCGGAGTTCATGCAGTACCGGAGGCCCGTCGGCCGGGGGCCGTCATAGAACACATGACCCAGATGGGAGTCGCCGTACCGGCTTCTGACCTCCACCCTCTCTTCCATCAGCGAACGGTCCACCTTCTTCACGAGTGTGCGAGGATCGATCGGCTTCGTAAAACTCGGCCAGCCCGTCCCTGAATTGAATTTGTCCGTCGAGCTGAACAGGGGCTCCCCCGAGACGACGTCGACATACATCCCCGGCCTGTTATTCTCATCGTACTCGTTGTCGAACGGCCTCTCGGTCCCTTCACGCTGTGTCACCTGGAAACGGAGGGGCGTGAGCTTCCTTTTCAATTCCTCTTCCGGCGGCTTGCTGAAGTCCGTCCAGGCGATCTTCCCCCATGTCTTCTCTATGTATGAATCCCTCCCGGAGCCGGCCCGGTAGGCGTGGTACTGTCCGGCATTGGTCTTGCAGTAGTGCTGGTGATGGTCCTCCGCCGGGTAGAATGATTCAAACCGGACGATCCTCGTCACGATAGGCCCCCCGAACACGCCCGACCTCTCCAGAAACTGCTTGGTCCCTTCAGCGACGATCCTCTGCGCACCCGTATGGTAAAATATCGCCGAGACATACTGGGAGCCCCTGTCATAGAATGACCCGCCGTCATCAGTCGGGTCGAACTCCCTCCAGTAGACATCCAGTATCTCGGAATAGGAGATGACCCGGGGATCGAATGTCACCTGCACGGTCTCCAGGTGACCGGTGGCACCTGTCGATACCTGTTCATATGTCGGGTTGCGGACACTCCCCCCCGAATAACCGGAGACCACATTCCTGACCCCGTCGAGATCTTCAAAGGGCGCGTCTATGCACCAGAAGCAGCCCCCGGCAAACGTCGCGGTCTCCAGCCCGTCCCCGCCTGAAAGAGCGGCGCCCGCCACACCTTCAGCCTGACCGGCTACGCCGGCGGGCGGGGAGGCCTTTGTCTCTCCCCCGCTCCCCTTCTCCCTCATGCATCCCGGAAGAGAAAGCAGACAGGAGAAGCAGAACACAATGGCCGACCTGATCATGAGATACTCCCGCAAATGAGTAGGATGCGATACCGTAGATCTAGAACGTCCCGCAGTATCATGGAGGTTCCGCAAACACGACCGGGGAGAATTGTGGCGGGCGGTGCTTTGGGGCAGGGTTAGGTGCGTTTGTAGAAAATGAGGCCAAGGAACCCCGGCCGGAGGGGACTTTATCGCCTGGCTCTGGAAAGGAAGGCCGGAGCCGGACTGGGGGTAAATCGGGATCAAGGTACCGCCAAAGAGCGGCGGGACTGCAAAGAGCGAAGCCTTGCATCGTCGAACGTTACTTCTTCTCCAGGTCCAGGGTGTTGACGGGCAAGTCCCAGTGGGCGAGGAGAATCTCGAACCGCCGCTGCTCTTCCTTTTTGAATGTCTCCTGGTCCGGGTAGAGTTCCTTGTTGAGTGGCTCCGAATCGAAGTCCGAGAATGCGATCGTGGCATTCCTGAACACGATCGTCACCCTGTAATCCCACCGTCCCTCCTCTGTATTGTGGAACCGGGGGGTCACAGCCGTGACCTGAAGTATCCGACCCATGTCGATCTGCTTCTTGAGCACCGGATAGTGGTTCTTTTTAAAGAGCCGTATGAACTCGTCAGCAAACCCCCATTTCGCCTTGTAGTAATATTCTATGACGGCGGGCTTGTCTTCCGATTTGGCCTGATTTCCCTGGGCACGCGCATCCATTGTAAACCCTCCGAGGATCGTTGTGCTAAGAAGCAGTAAAAAGAGAGCGCGGGGAGAGAATGGTCCGGGTGGCATGGGGGGTCTCCTGTTGTGAGAGAAAGGTGAATCAGGTTAATGCAGCTGTGCTCCCCGGGATTTACAAGGAGGTGGGATTTCCGACCAGTCGGATGCGTCGAACGTCTCCTCTCCCGTTCTGAGAAGCTGCCCGAATTTTCTCACCGTCCCGGGTGAAAGGACATAGTTGATTTCCGGCGCTTCCCAGGCGTAGATGATCCTGGAGACCATCGCTCCTTCAGCCGTGGACGGATCCCAGACGAACCGTTCCGACCTGACAAGCACGGAAGCGACGACTTCGAGATGACACGCCTGAAGCTCATTGCGGAGGACCGCATCGCAGAGCGCCTCAAGGTGCTTCCCGGTCACGACGAAGTCCGCGGACAGGTCGTCTGTCAGCACATCGTCCGCCTCGTTCCTGACGTCGTGATTTGTTTTTTCCGCCTCGAGGGCCAGAACGGGGGCGGCCAAGCGACCTTCGAAAAACTCTTTCAGTATCTCCGCATTCATATCGTGCCTCCCGCGCGTTGCGATGAACGGGTGTTTGAACCCGGGTGATGCGGACACCGCGAACCAGGGGAGCGTGGGAGAGTACAATCACAGGAACTCCGGCACAGGAACTCCGGCATAGAAACTCCGGGTGCACCGACCGGGAACGTGGCGCGAAGATGCGGGAGAGAGGAAGGAGGGATCCAGAGGCAGATTCAGCTTCGTCTGCACCTGCTCCCGAGTCGGTCGGAGTGACGCAGTGTCAGCATAGGAAAGAACCTGACCACTCTACGACCCAACCTACTCCAAAATCAGGCGAAAGTCAAGGCGTAAAGCGGCCCTAATACCTCGGCATATCGGGGTCAATCAGCTCTGCCCACTTGTCAACCCCCCCGAGAAGATTTTTTACCTTGCGGAACCCCAACTGTTTCAGGAATTGAACAGCTTGCCCGCTGCGAATCCCGCTGTGGCAATACACGACGGTGTCCAGCGACGAATCGAGCTCGTGCACCCGCCGCGGAAGGTCGTTCAGGGGAATCAGGTGGCCCCCGAGATTCACGATTTCATATTCCTGGGGTTCACGCACATCCAGGAGGAATATGTTCTCTCCGCGGTCGATCTTCGCCTTGAATGCCGCGACAGAGATCGCGTTCTCATCTTTCCCCATGCCGGCGGACGGCAGAGGTGCGATTCCGCAGAACATTTCATAGTCTATCAGCTCAGTTATCGAGGGGTGATCACCGCATACCGCACACTCCGGATTCCGGCGGAGTTTGAGCTCGCGGGTCTTCATCGTGAGCGCGTCGAAAAGAAGAAGCCTTCCGACGAGAGGCGCACCGATCCCCAATATGAGCTTCACCGTTTCAGCCGCCTGTAGTGTCCCGATTATTCCCGGGAGGACGCCCAGCACCCCTCCCTCGGCGCAGCTCGGGACAAGACCCGGAGGGGGCGGGTCCGCGTACAGGCACCGGTAGCATGGCCCGCCGGGAGCTGAGAAAACGGACACCTGCCCTTCGAACCGGAATATGCTCCCGTAGACATTGGGCTTCTTCAGAAGCACGCACGCATCATTGACCAGGTAGCGGGTCGGGAAATTGTCGGTCCCATCGGCGACCAGATCGAAACGCCCGAGTATCTCGAGGGCGTTCCCGGAGGTCAGTCGCGTGCTGAAGAGCTCCACTTCGACGTTCGGGTTGACGGAATATATCCGGTCTTTCGCGGAGTCCAGCTTCGGCCTCCCGACGTCAGGCGTGGAGTGCAAAATCTGCCGCTGGAGGTTCGACTCGTCCACGACATCAAAATCGACGATACCGATCCTGCCGATCCCTGCGGCTGCGAGGTAGAGCGCCAGGGGAGAACCGAGGCCCCCCGCCCCCACCAACAGGACACTTGCGGCTTTCAATTTCATCTGCCCTTCAAGCCCCACTTCCGGCAATATGAGATGGCGGCCATACCGCCTGATCTCTTCGCGCGAGAGGCGGACATCAGATTTTGAGCCCCTACCCCCTGTTTCTCTCATTGGATCAGCTCCTTCCGCCGGCTATCGATGGGATAATGCTCACAGTGTCTTTCTCCGAGACCAGTGTCTGTTCCTTCTGCAAATAGCGGATGTCCTCGTCGTTGACGTACACGTTGACGAAGTTCCTGAGGGAACCCGTTTCGTCGTAGAGGTGCTTCTTCAGAGGAGCATACGTCGCAGTCAGCCTCTGGAGGAGCTCGCCGACAGTGCTCCCCTCGAGGACGACGCTCTCCTTTTTCTCCGTATATGTCCTGAGCGGCGTGGGAATCAATACGCGTGTTGCCATTGTCATCTGTCTCCTGTTCTGGTGTGTGCCTGCGTTGATCCGGTATGCCCGAGGCCTTCGCGCACATCGCGAACGACATCCCGTTCGGCGCTGTCGACGATCTCTTCATCAAACCCCGAACGGTCTTCCTTCAACACCCACGACCTGGTTGCCGCAGGGATTCCCCCCTCGACGGCGACAATCACATACGAGCACCATGGCCACGCATGGTCCAGGTCAAACTGCGATGGCCGTGCCGGGTGATCGGGGTGGGAATGGTAGAACCCCATCACGCCGAGCCCCTCTGCACCTGCCGCAACCTCAGCCCTCCTGTACTCTTCCGGCGCGATCAGGAACCGCCGCGTCCGATTCTCTTCCCGGGCGTTGCCTATTCGGATGACATCATACACTTCCTTCCCGGCGTCACGCTCTGTTCCAAGGAGTATGCCGCAGCATTCCTCGGGATACGCCTCCATTGCATGTACCCGTATTTTGTGCATGGAAGCACGCGACAATGCCATTGTGGGGGCCGGCGTCGGGTCGATCATCAGGTTACTCCTCCCAGAATCGCTCACTCAGGTACCTGCTCCCGTGGTCGGGAAATACCGTGACGACAACCCCCGCGACCAGGCGCTGAGCAACCTGGAGGGCGGCCACCACGGAGGCCGCAGAGGATACACCCACCAGGAACCCCTCCGCTTTCGCCAGGCGCCTCGCCATTTCGTGCGCGGCGCCGGTCGAGACTTCCAGGTGTTCGTCCGCCAGTTTTGCGTCGTAGATGCCCGGGACCATGGCCGTCTGAAGATGTTTCAAACCTTCCAGACCGTGGAGGGGGGAATCGGGTTGAAACGAGATGCAGCGAATTGTCGCGTTGAGCTCTTTCAGGCGACGGGCCGTGCCTACAAATGTACCCGACGTCCCTATTCCGGCAACAAAGTGAGTGACAGCGTTCCCGCTCTGCTTGTAAATCTCGATGGCGGTGGTCCTGTAATGGGCCTGCCAGTTTGCGGGATTATTGTACTGGTCGGGATAGAAGTATTCATCAGGATGATCTGCCACAAGCTTCTTCACATAGAGCTGCGCCCCGTCCGTCCCTTCGAGCGGGTCGGTGTACATGACGTCCGCCCCGTAGGCAGACAGGATCCGTTTCCGTTCGGAGCCTGCGTTGGCAGGAACAGCGAGCTTCACGCGGTATCCGAGGGCGGCGCCGATCATCGCGTACGCGATCCCGGTATTACCGCTCGTCGCATCAATGATGGTCTTTCCCCTCGTGAGTGCACCGCTCCTCTCCCCTTCCCGTATCATGCTGAGCGCCGCCCTGTCCTTGACAGAACCCCCCGGATTGTACCATTCCGCCTTGGCGAATACCTCAACGTGCGGGGAGACCCCCGGAAACTGCGGGAGCCTCAGAAGGGGGGTATTCCCGATCCGCTCGATGAGGGTCGGGGCGACGACTTCGGGATATGTCAATGAACCAATCATGATGAAAACTGTATATGGTAGAACGACGAGATCGAGAAATACGTTTCAAAAATGCGGTAAAACGCGCTGCGTCAACAGGGGCGAGGACAACAAGAGCAGGTGAGGTGAGGGGAGCCGGGGCGCATGTCAGGAGCCGCCTTTGGGGCCAGGAATGTGCGCAGGACGTTCATACGGTAATTAAGTCTCAAAGAGGATGTTGTCAAATCCTGAAGTGATGATCCTGAGCAATTTTCCCGGCAAAAGAGACGTATTTTGCGTACAATTCATTTGCTGCCGGACCGAAAAGATGTATGCATCAATCATTAGAGAAAACACGTGATGGGTGTATCAGGTTCCCTTACGAGCCCGGAAAACAGGCCCGGAACGCAGGTGCGCAGAGCCATGGGAGCAGCCGGGGAGCGGGCGCTTATCATATTCGCCGCATTGCCGAAGCCCGGCGACGTGAAGAAGCGGCTCGCCAGAGAGATCGGCATACAACCGGCAACGGCACTCTATAACGAGCTTGCCCTCCACACATTCCGGATCGGGCAGGATGCCCTTGACAAGGGATGGACTGTATTTCTATTCCATGACCCGAAAGTGAAGGAGGATGAGGTGCATCAGTGGGTCAAAAGGGATTTCCAGTACGTCGCCGAAAGGGGGCCAAATCCGGGGGCGCGTATACACCACGCCTTCGACTATACATTTCATCACCGC